>JBEEMZ010000322.1:0-5238 GCA_041192405.1 Bacteroidota bacterium
TTTCACTTAAAAATAAAAAATTGTTTAAAATTTAAAAACACACTAATATACTCTATCTGATTCAAAATACCGAACTTTGGCATCTGGGCAATTCGTGAATTGCCCCTACGAAAGATGGGGTAGGTTGAGAATATAAATCAGAATAAAGTTCGGTATTTTGAATCAGATAAAGTATAATCTAACTTTTATTTTAAATCAATAATCCATCTAATGAAAATTTCATCAACAGTTAGTGTTTTTACATCCTCAACTAAATCAGCAAATCTTTTCATAGCACAAATTTATCAAATTAAATTTGGTTAAATCCAAGGTATCATATACGTACACTTCGGATGCGGGTGCGGTTGCAGAATCTGCATTTTCAAAATAAATCCGATAGGGCATCAAATGATTCCCACTGACGCAATTTAAAGGGTTCTGTGATGAATTGCTTCATCCAACCAATACTCGTAAACCGTTAAACGCTGTGCTTTCAAAGTTGCTATCAGCGCAAAGCATGATAGCAAGCAAGAGATTATTTTGATTTTCATACGAAAAACAATTTATTGATTGGATAAACGAACTCTGATTTCAAATCGAAGCGATTGACCATTTACACTATTAGGAATCACTTTTGATACTAAATGTGGATTCGCAGGTAACGGTTTGTAAGGCGTTGCACCCGAATAAATGCCTTTGTTGGCGCAAACCGTACAGGCAGGTTTGGTGTGGTAATCATTTTCTTCGTTGAAATTGGTTGTTGTGTTATTTACAAAGACGGTATCGCGGTAAGTTGATGCTTTGTAAAGATTTTGCCTATTCGTTGTGTCAATGCCAGAATTGGGGATACCAACTATCAAGTTATTATTGAAATAACTGCTGCCTATTGAGTTCACATAATTTGCATAAATTATGCTATTTGTAACACTTGAACTGTTAAAATCAAAAGCAGCGGCATTACCACTATTTAAAATTACACAATTTGTAACATTAAAATTATCTCCAAAAAGTTGTGGTTGAATAATAGAGTTTTGAATATTGAAATTAATACGATGGTTGCAACCTCCACCCAATTTTGACATAATAGTGTTTAGTATTACACATTCTTTAATAGTGACTGATGTAATCGCCCATGCATTGATACACGGATTCCACTGAGTACTGCCCGAAACGATACTTGCAATTTTACAATTGGTTAAAATAAAATTATCAATATTTGCATCCACAAAAGTAAGACTTGTTTGAATATGTACGCCTGAAATCAGTGTGCCTGTTGCACTTGAAGTGACATTGATATTTCCTTGAATAACGGTCACGCCTGAAATATCTGCCACATCTCGACGATAGCCAACACCATAAATAGATACTTTTTTGCTAATACCCGATTGTGTACTAAACGAACCCGCAGGCAAATAAATCGCATCGCCCGTTGCCGCAATGCTGAGTGCATTATCCAGTGAGGTCGCATAACTCAACAAATCGCCATGTTGCACAACAATCGGATTTCCGTTTTGGGCGCAAGCCAAATGCAGCCCATTCAATAAAAAACTAAGGATCAATAAGAATTTTTGCATGATGCAATTATTTGAAATCGTTTATAAAATATTGATAATCAATTAATTAAACGTCGTTGAGGTTGCAACCTCAACGACGTTATTCCACTATTTTTGCATGATTTTTTAAGCGCGTAAATATCCACACCAATCGTGAAGCCTGATGTATAACTCAATCCTCCTTTTACTGAAATTTCCTCTGCGGTAAGCGATGCACCTGCGGGCGTTGTGATTGGAACCGATGGAAAGCTTTTATAAGCATATCCCAAACCCCAATACATTTCCATTGTAAGAATTTTTAAAACGCGCGTCTGTTGATAACCCAAATTCAACGACGTGCCGCTGACTATAATCGAACCCGTTGTGGTTTGCGTCGGACGGAACGCATTGACATAATTCAACTCGGTTTTAGCACTGGCAAAAATGAATTTTTGTTGAACCGATAGAAACCAGCCATGCGGCGCACAATCAGGCACATCTACTCCAAAAAAACGATCCAACCGCCCAACAGACAAGCCAGGATACCATTTCGCCATGCCACCAACCAGAAAACCAGTGGATTTGGCATCGCCTGTCAATCCATAATTGCTGCCGCGCTCAGTGATGATATAAACCATTGGATCGGTGCGTTTTACAATGCCAACCAATCCTTGAAGGCTAATATGCTTGTTGCGCGTTTTTTCTACGCCAAGTGTGAACGCAACCGAAGATAATTCGGATTTCACAATCAAAGCGGGTTCATAAGGGGTTGTTTGTTGCGCACGTACCATACAAAGGCTGCTGATGCAAAGAAAGGGCGCAAGAAATAAATTTTTCATAAAAATAGTTTAAATTTGATTTAAAAAATTTGTTTTGCAATAAAATTTGAAGAAACACATCATCACCTCATTGCGATTGATTTTAAAGGCATTCCATTAAAAGTTTCGTTACACGTATATCGGGCGGAAAATGTGTTTCTTACAAAATTTTAAAAAAAATATATTTTATTTTATCTTTTTGATAAAAATGGTTTTAACGGTGAAATAAGCCTGTATTCACCTTAGATTGCGACTTATTTTTCGTTTTGGAGTTTCCAAACAATGCCGTATATTGATTTCGCTTTTGTTCTGCAACCTCTATGCAATTGCGCCGAATCCGTTGTTTCAATGTTTCAGTAGTTAATTGACGCGCTGCGGCCAAATCTTCGATGGGAACGCCCTCGAACCAATGCATCTTTAAGACCATTTGGTTATCTGGTTCTAATTGTTCAAGGCATTCCTGCAAAAGAGAAGATGTTGTGAGGTGATGTACCAAGCGATTTTCAACATCAAGTTGACAATTCCGATTGGTTTTATAGTAGGATTGAGAAGCAGGCTCATCCAAAGATTCCACATAAACCTGTTTTACTTCTTTATCTTTCTTGAAGTGTGGATGTGAGATACGATATTCATCTACGGCACTGCGCTTGTAAATCATCATTACTAAATGACTTAACTGACAGGTATAAATCGGTTTTTTCGCGGATATCAAGTATACCCAAAAATTGGTTTGGACATGTTCCACGATGCCAAGCGAAAATAAATGTTTTTTACTACAACTAGCAGATAGCAGTTCCGTTATTTGCCCATTGACCGAATGCTGTAAAGCAATACTTTGTTGGGTCGGGCGGTCTGCCCGTAAACACATCACCAAAGTTTGCAATTGCCCTTCCGTTAAATTAAAATTTTTTGACTTTGCCATAACGATTAACGATTTAAAATATTAAATAAATTTGCAACATAACTATTAACAAAAGCAGCTTTTCAAATTAAAAACTTTAAAATATCAAACTGCTTTGTTAACTTTGCAAGCGTTGTCGAACTGTAACTCAGTTGAACTCACTTTAATAGGAACTCATTTGGTTACAAGGGTAAATATGGCAATCAAAATATTTATAAAACAAATATAATCAGAATATAATTTTGATTAATGAATTTATAAAAAATAAAATAATTTTATAAACAATCTTGATTGCTTTGTAAATCGTTTACAAAGCATTTATAAAACAATTTAAACAATGGGTTTTGCAAATCAACGACCTAATAAACCATTAGAATTTAAATTTTTAGCACATCGGATGCTCGAAAAGTACAAGCGAGAAAAACCTGATTTTGAACTAAATACCAGTCCGAAACAATTTGAACAGTTGCAAAAAGCAAATTGAATATTTATATAGGTATGTCTTCGAGAAAACACGCGACCAATTTTGGGAAATGGATGAAATAGAATATGATTTTTTTGTAAAAAATGCTAAAAATCCCGAAGAAGTAGCTATTATATGTGCAAACTATGAACAAAAGATTGAAAGTTTAAATTCAGAAAAAAATCAACTTGAATCTCAAAAGTTGAATCAAAATCAACTCATGACAGAACCTGATTTGATGGTTTTGAATGAAAATTTGGCAGCAGAGCAACTCGAAAAGAGTAAGTTAAAGACTGATTTTGATAAAAAAACGAAAGAATTAGAACAAAAAGAAGCAAAAAACAAGGTTTTGAATGAAAATTTGGCAGCAGCAAAAAATAAAAATAGTAAGTATATAATCGGAATAATCGTTTTAGCTATCGTTTTAGCTATCGTTGCCTATGGATTCCATTGGTACATTGCGAACAAACAGCAGACTACCTTCGATAAGCAGTATGCAAAGCTAAAAAAAGACCTTTATTTAACTCCTTATAAACCTAATCCAACTCAAATTGATAGTTTGGTGGGCATTTGGTCGTGTGATGTTGGCTCTACATTGGTACGTTTCCCGCCAGAACCCAATAAATATGCCCATAATTTTGCTGAATTTATTTATGATACGAATGGCTATTTTAAAATTCGGCGTTGGGGACCCAAATACAAATATGAAGGATACGCTCAAATGGAATCAAAAGATTTAATGTCTATTTATCTTATGAAAAAGGATATTATCGCTCGCATTAATGATACGTTGCCTCCTAAAATTAGACATAGTTTAATAAGATTGGATAAAAATAATTTTAATAGCTTAATTGCAATATCAGTATCTTGGGAGCACAGTAGTCCAGAAGCAAAAGATGATATTATTGGGGTTCGTGAAATTTATCGAAAACACTGTAGTGGAAAAATTATTGCACCTCCTGAATGGGATGGCAGCGATAATCGGTTTAAGATTATGAAAACAACTTGTGGTAACCTTCAACCAGAATATTTACCATTAAACAAATTAAAAGATTCTATTTTAGTGGGGCATTCGAGTTTTATGAAGCGAGACCCAATTACACCACGTTGAGAAGAAAGAGTGAATGAAGGATTTGAAATCCTTCATTCACTCTTGAAATTTTCAATTGCCAATATTGTATAAATTAAAATTATTCATCGTCAGATGGGTTGTAATGCAATTTATATTCTTTCAACGCTTTATCAATTTGTCGGTCGCTGACCTTCCACTTTGGAATAAACCCATTTTTATCAATGTCCAATTCCACATAATCGCCATAATGCTCATTCGGAAAAAATCAGGAAAAATTCTTTTTGACAAATTATTTAAAACATAAAGTTTGTATTGATATAAAAAAGCATTATCTGTAAAACAAATAATTGAATAAATGCACAACGAGTATTGATTTTGGAAAGAAAACACTATATTTGCCCTTATTTTGAATCCAACTCTAAATCCAATGGAAAAAGAATTTAATGTAACAGGGAATTGTTTTCCCGACCGCC
>JBEEMZ010000323.1:0-5348 GCA_041192405.1 Bacteroidota bacterium
AGTTGTAATATGTTTTTTTCCCGCAAATTTCGCAGATTTCTCCGCAGATTTTCGCAGAAAGAGACTCCAAAAGAAAATCGGCGAGAATCTGCGGGAAAAAATAGATTGATAATCAATTATTTACATATTAAATCTTTAACAACTCAGTAGTGTATCGCTATACAACCATTTAATAAAAATTTATGGAATACGTTGGTTATTTTTCTTCGATATTGATAGGTGTTTCTTTGGGCTTGATTGGGGGTGGAGGCAGTGTATTAACGCTTCCTGTTTTAGTTTATTTATTTTCAGTAGAGACGGTAACGGCTACCGCTTATTCCCTTTTTATTGTTGGGATAACCAGTATTGTAGGTTGCATTAGCTATTTCCGAAAAGGATTAGTCCATGTCAAAACAGCCATTGTATTTGGGATTCCGTCCATTATTGCCGTTTTTTTGACAAGGGCTTATTTGATTCCGACCCTTCCCAAAATATTGATGACCTTTGATAATTTTGTCTTAACTAAAAATGGATTTCTCTTGCTCCTTTTTGGTATCTTGATGGTGGTAGCAGCTTACAGTATGATAAAAAAAAGAACAGAGCAAAGCGAGACCATCGCTCCAAAACAAGTTTTTAATTATCCGCTAATTTTATTAGAAGGAGCTCTTGTGGGTATGTTTACAGGTTTGGTTGGAGCAGGTGGTGGCTTTTTGATTATCCCAGCCTTAGTTACCTTTTCGAAATTGCCTATGAAAGAAGCGATAGGTACCTCGTTAGTCATTATCGCTGCCAAATCGTTGATTGGTTTTTGGGGTGAAAGTAGTGAAACGGTCATGGATTGGGCTTTGCTGCTGAAAATAAGTAGTCTTGCAAGCATCGGCGTTTTTATTGGGATGGCAATTTCAACCAAAATAGACAGCGCAAAACTTAAACCCATTTTTGGCTGGTTCATCTTAGGGATGGGACTTTTTATTATCACTAAAGAAATTATTTTCAAAAATTTTTAATTTATGGCTCTCTTTGCAAAAGGCACCTGGTTCTACGGTATTCGTTTACTAAAATGCCCTCGTTGTCATACAGGCGATTTATTTCCAACGCCCACTTTTTCTTTCAAAAAACCTTTTAAGATGCATGAAAAATGCACTTATTGTGAGCAACCGTATGTCTTAGAAGTTGGTTTTTATTATGGTGCGATGTTTATTTCATATATTTTTACAGCGTTTAGTATCTTTTTTTTCTTTGGGATTTTTAAATTTGTATTTGGCATGCGTATTTTGCTATCTTACATCCTTTCAAATTTCATACTTATAAGTTTGTTTGTCTGGTATTTTCGAGTTTCAAGAGCGTTATGGCTCAGTTTTTTTGTCAAATACGGTAAAGAACAGACAAAAAAAACTTAAACGAAAAGGGCGTTTTCATTAAAAAAGTAATTAGGAGCATTAATCCCGCTTTCCGCACCCAAAAAATTAAACAATTGATTATCAGCGTTTTATATAATCGCATAAAAATAAATCATTTTTATTTTTAAATTATAAAATGTTGATAAATCGTAAATAATACATTTGATTTTTTTGGGGTGCGAAATGCGGGATTAATGCTTTTAATTGCTTTTTTAATTTTTCGCTAACGCTTTGCAGGAGATATTTGTTCTAAATTTTGTTTCCGATGAGTACATTTTGTAATACACTTTGCCTCGAATTCCATTCGTACAAATCCAGCATGAGTACTAAGAAAATTCACAATCCTGCCACAACTCCTTGACAGCTAAACAGTTCTATATTATTTATAGATAAAAAATTGCTGCTAACGATGGCACTGATGCAACCGCCCGCAGTCGAGCCGTTGCGTGGGGGGGCGGGCGGTTGTTGCGCAGTGCTTTTGTTCTCGGTCGTTCCTGAAAAAGAAAGCCTATTGCATAGTGAAATAGGCTTTCACAACGTTTCCGTAGAAAAACAATTGAGTTTTACACACCTAAAAAATCTTTGTTTAAAGGTGCTAGTAAATTATCAATAATAATTTTAGCATCCAGTTTTTTTCTCAATTTTTTAAAGCCTTTTGATAAAATATTTAAATTATGCTCTTTATACTTCTCATTTTCAAAAAGTACAGATGGTGCGTAAAGTCTAAATGTTATCACAAATTCTTGATAATCAGGTCTATTATCATAAATAAAATAAATATCACTCCAATCTTTTAAGGTAATAAGTTGTTGATTTTCATCTTGTAAAACTAAATCAACACTTAGCCTAATAACAATTTCAATATCAAGGCTTTCTAAGCTGGAATCATAGTTAAATTCAGAAGTTTCGCACCATTCCTGCCATAATTTAGTTGGTGCTTGTTGCCAAGCTTTGCCTTCTTTGTAAAAGTTACCTCGAATCGCAGAAAACTTAAAGAAAGGAAGACTGCCTTCTATAACTTGTAATAATTGAATTATATCATTAGAATTTTCGACATTGAAATCTTCTTTTTTTAATTTTAGAGACCACTCTGTTGTATGTTTATGTGGTAGTCTTTCTAAATCTAATTTCTGAAGCAATGATGCTTCTATTGTTAACTTTTTTTGCATGTTTAAAATTTTATTTTGGTAATAAATTTAAATCTAATTCAACCCAAATACCGTCAGTGCCTTTGTTTATAATTTTACTAAGAGTCCCATCATTTTTTAAGTTTACAGCGGAACTGGGCGATGCAGCCAATGATGCAACTCTGTTCCACTGTTGAACGCACTGATCCGAAGTCATATCCATAAGTTCAACATATAACTCAAGTTCTTTGATGCTGGATGCTTTGGCTTTGTCGTAGGCAGCATTCATTAATGCTGTCCTATTTTTATAGTTTGTCGTTTTAAGTTGAATAAAACGCCCGCTTGTTTCTAAAACACCGTCAATACTGGCAAGCACAATACTTTTTGGCGAAAAAGCCTTAGTGTTATATTGGATACAAATCTCCTTCAAAAAAGGGAGTTCTTTTGGAGATCCCAGCATTATCGGTTCAACAGTGGTGGTTTCACAATAAATTTTATCATAAAAAATAGCCCCACTGTCGTATTTTAACGGTTGGATTTGGTCAAAATTAGTATATCCGATATCAATAAACTTGTTTTTGAGGTTTTGAAGAAATACCAGATCCAGTTTATACGTAACTCTCCACACATCCACTAATCGGACATCGGCTAAGATTGCTGTTCTAAAATGGGCATCTGTCGCAAATTTAGCAACAAATGCTTTTGCGTCCGTAAGTGAAGCAATGTCAATTTTTGTCAACACATTAAATAATGTTTTATCATCTGCCCATGAAGCTGCACAAAAATTGGGCAAGTTGAGTCGGATTGAACCTTTTGCCCATATCATCTAATTTTGGACAAGATAGTGTTGGGTATCTCGGACAAGACTTGCAGGCAATTCGCTCTGCTTTTGCAACTGAAACGGGTGTATTATACACAAAACTCTGTCCAGTAAAGGCAATTATTGAAGTCAGTACTAAAATTACTGCTCCAATTGGGGGTGTTTTTAAAAACATGTTTTTAAGTTTAGATAATGTAAGTGTTTAATTTTTTGTAATTGGAGCGCAATATAGTACCCTTTATTAGAAATTTCAAATTCTATAACAATTAAAATACAACTTTATTGGCAGTTGCAGGACATATTAGCCCTCCATTTCGTTTCCGATGAGTGACTTTTGTAATCTCTTTGCCTGTTACGAGCCCCAAATTTCATTCGTACAAATCGAACCTTTCCACTAAAAAAATCTCAAATTTCACCACAATAAACGAATTGTAAGCCAGTTGAATATTATATATATGTAAAATATGGTTGAGAACGCTGGCACCGACGCAAACGCCCCGCAGTCGAGCCTTGTGCGGTGGGTGTTGCGGGGCGTTTGCGTCAGTGCCATCGTTGCCTGCATTTATTTTTTATTTATATTGATTATCAATATTTTATCAATATACTTTTGAAGTATGCCCTCTGAGTATTTTGTAATATTTGAATCTTATTCAATTTACAGTTCATAGATTTCCGCGCGGTTTTTGACCATGTTGTTTTTTATAGTTTTGAATCGCCTCTTCTTCAATCCTTTTGGCTTCTTTTTTACCAGGTATATCAAACAACAAGACTTGTGCAAAAAATCGGAGCCACTTGACACCCAGATTGAGAAAAGTGACTTGTTTTTTCATTCGGTTTGATTGACCATTTTCGTCAATCGAGTCATGGCTGATGCCATATTTAAACACATCATCATCTACCGAATCTCGTATCTCGTAGAGATGATGTGGTTTGTTGTTGTCATTAGAATTGCCGTGTCCGTTCATATCGTTTTATTTTTTCCAACCTTTTTTATTACGATACGTTTCGTAATTATGCGCAGGTGCGAATATAAATTCTTTCCCCGTTTTTCGCTTGTAGGCGTGCAGCGTTACATACAATAAAGGCTCAAACGTTAAATCTTCGGGCATTTCGCTTGGATTATTAAGGACTTTTTGATAAAAATCTTTGCCATTTGCCACAACAGCACATCGAGTGTACAGAAAATCATCCACAGACAGAGATCCCGCTTCGGGGTTCTCTAAAAAAACGCTTGCATGATTTCGAGTATCCAATTTCCAAAGTTTTTCTGCTAAAAGGGCTTCAAAACGGTAAAGATGTGCCAAAGGACGTTTCTCTAAGAGTTGGATGAGCGGCTCCACAACGGCTGCATCGTCTCCTTCATTGGACCAATCTAATTGCCCAATCATTTCCCAAAAATCGTCAATCGTCAACGTTGAGCGAGCCGTTGATTTTTCATGCACATAGATTTCCACTTCGGAAGAGCTGAATTGATGTTTCAAATCTTCGATGAACTTGGTATCCAATTCTTGAATATTCATTTTTAATACAGCAGTCATTGATTTAACCTTTTTAGTGAAAAATAGATAGGAGACAAAATTAGGCTTTTTTTTTTGAAACGATGTATGTTAATTATCAAATCTGTACCTTCACATTCTATTTTTTTCGGTTCTACGGTTGTTAATTGTTGTACCGTTTTCAGTTTTTGGGTTTGCTTGTTTAAGCAATTGAATTCTAAGTAGATTAATTTAAATAATTGCCAAAAGATTTCGTTTTTCGTACCTTTGCAGAATGGTAGCAAAATTAATACTAGCCGTCATTGCAAAAATCTTTAAAACGATAGCCCGCATTTAAATAAAATTGAAACCTTATGGCGCAAAATTAAATACGAATGGTTGAAACCCGACGACTATTTAAATTGGGATGTTTTCAATAAGGCATTAGATAGCTCATAAACCATTATCAAATATTATCAAATGGCTTTTTTATAAGGCATGACCCTTATTGGGTGAACTACGGCACCCTCTATCCCATAACCATCAA
>JBEEMZ010000324.1:0-5323 GCA_041192405.1 Bacteroidota bacterium
AATGCGCAAGGTACCGCGTCCCCAAGCTTCAATCAATCCTGCCTTGAAAAAAACGTTGGCAATTGCAGGATTATAAGGCGCAGAAGGATGTTTTTGGGATAATTTTTCAATCGTCCAATGTTCGGGTAATTGTCCTTGATTCCAAATCAAAAGCCGATCTTCATAGACACTGATTTGAATGGGCGTTTGACCCATCAGATGTACACCTATATATATGGTGTCTTTTTTGGGAATACAGCAAAACGCGCTCCTTGTTAAAGGAGCGCGTTTTGTATGTAAACGGAATCATTGAGAATCAATTGGAGTTAAGGTCAAGCAGCGATGGCACTTTGCATCAATAGAAACGGGTTTGAAATGCGAAACCGTATTCGTTGCATCAATCGCTTCCCGTTTAAGAATGGCTTGAATCTGCGGTTGAGACAAACCTGGAATGCGCGTCGTAAAAAACGGCCACAATTCATCACTTTGATAAAGATGCTCCGTTTTAGGAAAATTCAGAAGGGGTCTAATTTTCTTAACGGTCGTCTGCTGCCGAAAGGGTTCACTGTATTGAAACGTCCAAAGACCTTGTTTCAATTCCAGCGTCCCAATATGCAGCCCTTTGTACATCAACACAAAACGCGCCATCGTTTGTTGAGGCGTTTCAAGAACCGTTTGCTCTTCAGTTTGGAATCTATTTTGAATGAATTGCGTCATGATTTAAGATTTTGAAATGGAATGAATCATTTGATATAGTTTGTCAAAACGGTATTGAATGTAATTTTGAATCAGATTGCGCCGTTGCGAATTCATCAAGTCCGAAAACGCATTATCAAGGACTTGAAAAATCCGTTGTTGAACTCTTTTTTAGATGATTTCTTTTTCTCATAAGGAGTGGATTGTCAGGGTAAATGCTTTTACAGTGCAAAGATACCTCATTATAGGGGGAGATTCCAAAAAAAATGGTAAAGAATTTGGAAAGAATGAAATCGTTTTAAGTCCTTGAATGTTTCTTTAAATCCTTCACAAGCTCTTTTTAGACCTTTACAAGCTCTTCTTAGAGGCTTGGTAGGCTCTTAAAAGTGTTTGATGCGCTCTTGAAAGTCTTTTGGAAGCTCTTAAAAATCTTTGACGCGCTCTTGAAAGTCTTTTGGAAGCTATTTTAAAGAGTTCAAAAGCAATTATGCTTTATTTTGGACGATTTTTTATATCAAAATAAAATTTTTTACTCTAAACATTTTAAAATATCGAATATTATCTTTTTCTTTGCTGCATCAAAATTTTCACAATAAAACAACACATATGAAACATTTTGCAATTGCCAACTTACGACTCGTGTGCCTGTGTGCCTGTGTGCCTGTGTGCCTGTGTGCCTGTATGCCTGTATGCCTGTATGCCTGTGTGCCTGTGTGCCTGTGTGCCTGTGTGCCTGTGTGCCTGTGTGCCTGTGTGCCTGTGTGCCTGTGTGCCTGTGTGCGATAGCTCTTAACTTTTATGAATTGATAATCAATGGATTGCGTGAGTAGCGCAACACCAAAACATTTATATTGCCTAAAATGAATCCTTATTGTCCAACTTTTTTAAATCAGATTTTTAAAAACCATGACTTTACCAGAATCTCAAACTCAACAATCCAAAGGGAGTAACGAACTTGAAACGCTGCCTACATTGGTGCTTACAAACAAGAAAACGATTGCTGCGCAATATAATGTTTGCGTAAAAACATTAGGCAGATGGCTCAAGGGAGCGAATATTACGATTCCAAGAGGACTCATTACGCCTACAGAACAAGCATTAATTCACAAAATTATTAATGAGAGAAGGGACTTGTCCGCAAATGTCCCTAAATGTCGTCAAAAAAATGAACATTGAATTTTTTTGTATATTATCTTTGCATCAGTATTCGGAAGTACTTCAAATATGAAATAAAAAAGGCTTTTGTCAGGAGTGTAGCTAACTCGCATTGACAAAAACCTTCATTTAAAAATTTAGTTAACAATTTAAACGTTTTTAACAATGAAAAAATTGTATTTTTCATTTTACTTTGTGATGAGCCATTGTCGTCACAAAATCAAAGTCTTGATGCTTTTTACGTTCGCTCTAAATGAGGTACAGGCACAGATTTACACCCTTAAAGTAGAACCACAAGAGGTGAACGAAATTTTGGCATTAAAAGAAAATCTTGAGATTCCTACATTTGAAATTCAAGGGTTGACGAATACAGATATAGAGAAGCTACGAGCAGAAGATGTAAAACGTGCCCAACAAGGTGAGCCTCAACGAGTTGCAGTACCTATACAAGCACGTATCAATACTACCGAACAAGGTACTTGGATAAATTTGGGCAATAAAAAGGTTTGGCTTTTAGAAGTTAGAGCTAAAAATGCAACTCAAATGGCCCCTATTTTTAATAACCTTAACTTGAAAAGTGGTTCTGAAATTTGGATATTTACGGCTAATAAAACTTTATTAATGGGACCGATTACTTCAGAAAATATTCCACAAAATGTGGATAGAACTGTTACAGATTTTTTACCTGCGGAAGCCATTACAATTGTTTATTTTACAGACCAACAAGCTGATTTGACAATTTCAGGTATTAATTTTGGCTACGAAGCTGGGTTTGGTTCAGCCGCAGCTTGTAATGTAGATGCATCGTCGTCACAAGGGGATTGTTTTAAATTTGAACAAAAAGCTGTAGCAGTGTTGCTGAATGACGATGACCACGGAAGTGCTCAATGTACAGGAACGATGATAAACAATACAATGCAAGATTTTCGCCCCTTTTTATTGACAGCAAATCATTGTTTTGATGGTGGATTAGTAAATCCAAGTTCTATGCGTGTTCGCTTTAAATGGCAAACCGGTATTACGATTCAACGGAATGTAAGTGGAAGGACTGTTTTTGAAGGGCATGTAACCTTTATTGGTGCTAATTTACGTGCAAGATCGCAAGCCAATGCAGATTTTGCCTTAATAGAACTCTTTACTCAACCACAAGTGAATCATGATGTTACTTACTTAGGTTGGTCTCGAACGGCTACACCTCAAGTTTCCACTATTTTACATCATCCTGCTGGAGATTTTATGAAAATAACAAGGGATGCACAGCCAGCGACGCAAACAACTAACAACAGTGAGTTCGGTGATAGAGGGTGGAAGATAGCACTGCAAGGTGGAGGTGATTTTGGTGTCACACAAGGTGGTTCGTCAGGAGCTTCGCTACTCAATGAAAATCATCTTGTGTGTGGACAAAACTTTGGAGGAGAACTTACTGATTGCAATCAGGTAGGTGAACGAACTAAAGATTATGGACGTTTTGGTGTTAGTTGGAATGGAGATGGGACTATGTCAAGTCGTTTGTCTGATTTTTTAGCTTCAAATGGAAGTGTAGAGCAGCTAACACCGACATTTCAACTCACTGGTACCAAAATCATTTCCTGCAAAGGTGTTAAGCAAACGATCGGTGCCCCCAATTTGGTTACCTCTACTGGAATTTCATACGATTATAAATGGGTAACGAGCCCTAATTTAAAAATTACGGGAGCAGGAAATCAGATTCAAGTGGAAGCTCTTAGTGATAGGCCATTTAGTTACACATCTACTGAATTTGTTAGCTGTGAAATACGAACACCACAGATTTGTGGTGGTTTATTAGTTGGACATTCTCGACTTAATTTGCAGTGGGATAGTGGATTAAAATTACTCAATAATGGTAGCGCAATGTCGCAAGTTACTTTTATCTGCTTAAACAGAACGCGCACATTCCTACCTGTTGTGGAAGGAGGCACCTCGCAAACGAGATTATCATGGACAATTAATAGTGCAGGTAGTGGTGTTTCTTTTTTTGCAGGTAGTACGTTTTTGGATGTGAATTTTTATTTACCAACTAGTTTATATGTTACATTAACAGCTACAACACCGATTTCGGCAACTCAAAATTGTGTGACGCAAAGAAGTTATGTAATTGTGGGAAGTGGAACTTGTTACAGCGGTTTTAGTCGAGAAAATCCTGTAGACGGTAACGCTAACTCGTTAACTGTATCCGAAACTGAAAGTGATAGGTCTATCATTTCAGACTTTGCAATCTATCCAAATCCCGTAACAGGTCATGATGTTTTCATAGAATTACCCAAAACGGTCCGTTTTGATACAGATGTTATAGTTAAAGTAAGTGATTTGAGTGGTAAGGTGCTTTATGAATCTAAAATGCTTGACCAACGATTATCTATAGACACTCAATACTTTAATAATGGTATCTATACGATTTCTATCCTTTCAAAGGAAGATTTGATTTCTAAAAAATTAGTGATTCAGCATTGATTTATTAACCTAATCTAAACGATGTATCTGTGTATTAACGCACAGATACATCTAATAAATGATTTATTTATTATGAAAAAGACTTTTTTTATTTTTTTAGTGACTTTGCCCTGGATTGGAATGGCACAACACAAATGGGAATTGGGGGTTAATCTTGGCATCAATAGTTCAGATGTCGTTTATGCCAATCGGTTGAAAGATTGGTCTTTTGAAAATAATGCAACGACGACTCGGTGTGGAGCATTAGTCAAGTATCATTGGAATGGACGCTGGGCGATTCGATTAGAATTTAATAAAGAAATTAGAGGATGGAATTGGAAACGGGATATTCTCAATAGTTCAGGGCAAACAATTTCAACCTTTACGGATTATAGATATGATTTCTGGACATTGCCCGTAGTAGTAGATTTTGCGATGGATAAGCAAAGAAGGTTTTATAGTTCTATTGGGTTGACTACAATGTTGCAAAAAGAGGGCACAAAAATAATCCGAGCAACGGGAGAGCGAGACGGGAGAGAATTATATGAACCATCTTCTGGTAATGGCATCTATCAATTTGCAGGTTTAGCTAATATTGGTTATGCCTATCCAATTTATGGAAATCTTTATTTTTATGGAGAAACCCGATTTAATTTAAGTTTTAATTATTTTGAACCGCGCCGCAAAGGATATCATTATGCTTATAGTGCGATTATGGGCATTACTTATAGGCTTTAGTATTTTAATGAATCATCGGCATCAAAGGTCATTATGGTCAAAAATGATGACCTTTGCTCTTTAAAATAGATTTTTTAAAACGATGTGAATTTACACGATAATTTATAATAAATTGTAAATCAATGGATTAGGGTTTTGTTGAAACGATTCACCATGAAATAGTTTCCGAAATTGAAAAAAAGATTCAAAAAAGTGCAAAATAAACGCAAAAAAGTTTGGTAGAACCAAATGAAGTTGTACCTTTGCGTCGCTTTAAGAAAGAGGGGGTCGAATGAGACAAACGGTTTGAAAAGCAGCCAAAAAA
>JBEEMZ010000325.1:0-5035 GCA_041192405.1 Bacteroidota bacterium
CCGTATCCGCTAAAATCGCAAAACAGCCCGTATTCGTTACTTGATTATAAACATAACCCATATCGCCCACTTTCATATTATAATCATTCATCAAAGATTCGGGCAACACATAATAAGGAATGATTTCTGAATTTACATAACAGCGCGGGTCTGTCCATGCAAAGTTCGTATCATATAACGCTGTTGGAGATATATAAAAGCCTGGAAATGGGTCATTTGCGCCCTGTACCACTGGTTGATTGTACCTATCAACAACAATGCCAACCCATTTTCCATTGGTTTTAGCATTATTCAATTCGTCTAAACCTATATCATTGGGTCCGTAGGCACGCGGTGAGCCATCCGCATCAATTGCCATTTTCGCTTTAAAAATAAGATACCCTGTTACGTCTTGTTTGAAAACTCTAAAATTTTCGATGACCACTTGTTCGGTCGAATTACACATCGTTGCTGCACTTTTTGGACACGCATAAATCAGCATCAGCCCCATCACAAAAATGAGATAAAATTTTCTTTGTAGGTTTGTTTGTTCCATTTAATTTAGATGTTTGTTTTTACAAAATAGTTAATCCAATAAATCTTTAACCTCATTAACAAAAAAAGGCAACGCATCTTGCATTGCCTCCAACTAAAAACCAATTAATTATCAAACAAATATTTTTAATTAAATTTTTCAATCGCAATTATTTTTCTAATTGATTGTAAATCAAATAGTTATACAACTATCTATTTACACATTTGTTTTCAATTTATCTTTAAAGATTTGTCGAAATTTCTTAACTTTTGGCGCAATGACAACTCGACAGTACGGATTATAACCATTCAAGTTAAAATAATCTTGATGTTTATCCTCCGCAGGGAAAAATCGAGTAAAGTTACATACTTCTGTAAGTATTTTATCATTCCACAACTCTTTTTTTTCCATTTCTGCTATTATTTTTACGGCACTATTTTGTTGTTCGGCATCGTGGCAAAAAATAACAGACCGATATTGTGTTCCGACATCTGCGCCTTGCCGATTTAGAGTTGTCGGGTCATGTATGTGAAAAAAAATACGTAAAATATCTTCATAATCAATGAGTTGTGCATCGAAATGCACATTCACGACTTCTGCGTGACCTGTCTGACCAGTGCAGACTGCTTTGTAAGTTGGGCTGCCGGTGCCGCCTGAATAACCTGACACTGCTTGATGAACTCCGCGCAACTCTCTAAAAATAGTTTCAATGCACCAGAAACACCCGCCGCCAAGCGTCGCAATTTGTAAATTTTCCATCTGAATAATGATTTTGATACGCTTCAAAAAACATTTTTCGATGTAAAAGGTTGTATCAATTGTAAAATGAATTTGCTTTGTGACAAATCTGTGACAAATATACAACCTTTTTAGAACCTGTACAAGTATTTCAAATATTTTTCCATTTTATTCACTATATTCCTTCTATGAAGCAAAATATTCTTTCGGTTTTTGCCCTTATTGGCATATTGTTCTGTTGAACGACGACATTGAAAGCGCAATCGGGTTCACTTACGCAATCTATATTCCAAAATGCGGCTCGGAATATACAAATTTTGAATACAGAGGTCAGTTGGGCAACGTTAATCACTTATTTGACCACGCAGACGAAAGACCTGTTAGTAATATCATTGTTTAAAAAAAAAAACACAATAAAATGAATTAAAAAACGTCTTTTCAATCAATAAGTTTAAAAAAACAATCGCTATTAAACCGTATTCATCATTTTTAAAAACGAGCATTACCAGCGCATTCCAAAAAATAACGCTCCGAATATATAATGAAAAAAAAGCTTTTACTATCTTTGCCACTGCTGTTTTTTGCATTGAAAAACAATTTGTTGGCGCAAACCAATTTATCTGGCACCATTAATAGTTATGCCAAAGTGACAGGTATTGATACGTGTCAACAGACTTTAACGGTCAATGGAACGACTGGATTTACCGCAAATTTGAAAATCTTGTTGATTCAAATGAATGGCGCACTCATGGACGAGAGCAATACTTCTAATTTTGGCAACTTGAACAGTCTCCGAAATACGGGCAAATATGAAATCAATCTAATTGATAGCATTCGCGGTTCGACGATTTATTTAAAATACAAACTTTTAACGGATTACGATGTCAATGCAGCCGTGCAGATGGTCTCCTTCCCGACTTACACGACCGCGACCGTTCAAAGTACCCTCACGGCAACCCCTTGGAATGGGCAAACGGGCGGTATCATCGCATTTGAAACAACGACTTTGAACTTAAATGCAAATATTGATGCGTCGGCGGTTGGGTTTCAAGGTGGTTTAGGACAAGGTTTCAATGTAGATTGTGCTTGCCAATCGCCTACATGTCTGAACGCTGCCAACGAGTATTATTACAATTCAACGGATTTTAAAGGCGCGTTCAAAGGCGAAGGGATTACAGCCATTTTAACGGGCAAAGAATCGGGTCGTGGCAGACAAAATAATGGTGGTGGCGGCGGTAATGATCATCGAACAGGTGGTGGCGGCGGCAGTGGTGTCGGCAATGGCGGCAATGGTGGTATCAATGATGAGCCGCTTACCCTCAGATGTAAAGGCAATTATGCAGGATTGGGCGGGGTCGGTTTGGCTATTGCTAATAACAACAATCGTTTATTTGGCGGCGGCGGCGGCGGCGCAGGACATACCAAAGAAGTGAATCCTGCTCCAACCACTTGTAGAGGTGGCAATGGTGGTGGCATTATTTTAATAAAGGCAACCACTTTGAATGGCAATAGTAAAAGTATCAAAGCGAATGGTGGAGATGGACTTATTGGAGCTGGTGGTGGTGGCGGCGGCGGCGGCGGTACGCTCCTTTTAGAAGGTCGAATCGTTGGCATATTAACGCTTGAAAGCAAAGGTGGCAATGGTGGCAATGGCGAAAATGGTGGTACAAATAGGTGTTTTGGCAACGGCGGCGGCGGCGGCGGCGGCAAAATTTTGTTGAAAACAACCAATGCAACTCCTACATCGACCACATCAGGTGGGACAGTCGGGCAAAGCGTCAATTCCTCGGTTGCCTGCAATACAGGCGGTGCAGCAGGCGGTGTTGGTCAAGTAGTGACATTGGCAGCGACGGATAACATTGCAAGTGCATCTGTAACTGTAAATCGAGTGCTTGCCTTCAATGCACAACCCAGTTCAATTTCATCTTGCCCTACCCGAAATGTCACAATGAGCGTTACAGCAGTAGGCGTTGGCGTGACCTATCAATGGGAAGTCGCGCAAGCAACAGGCAATTTTCAGCCCGTGACGAATAATACGACCTATTCAGGTGCGCAAACAGCTACTTTACAAATCACGAATGTCAGTACAACCTTAAATCAATATCGGTATCGCTGCATTGTGACGAATTGCGCAGGTACGAGTATTACTTCGACAGTTGGTACTTTAACAATTTTGCCTACGGCGGCAGCGGCGTTTACATACGCGATTTCGGGAAATACGGTCACTTTCACCAATCAATCTACTCAAGCAATCACTTATATTTGGAATTTTGGTGATAATACATCCAGTACAAGTCAAAGTCCAACGCATACTTACGCTGCACAAGGCGGCTATAATGTGACGTTGAGTGCAATGAGTGCGAACAGTTGTGACACACATCGAATTTCGCAACAAGTATTATTGAATGCGCCGCCAAGAGCCCGTTTTACGGCGCGAACCACAGATACTTGTGTACAAGCGACGATTCAGTTTAATGATAGTTCTTCCAACAATACGGCGCAATGGTATTGGGAATTTCCGGGCGGAACACCTTCAACTTCCAATCAGCAGAGCCCAATTGTACAATATTTTGTAGGGAATGCGTATGATGTGACCTTAATTGTTTCTAACCCGAATGGTCGGGATACGATGTTGCGACCTCAATATATCCGAGTTAGAGGTGCGCCTCGAGCAAGTTTCACGATGAATCGAAGCGGTCGAGATGTTACATTTTCGAACACAACACAACAGGGCGATAGTTATAGTTGGGATTTTGGAGATGCGACTGCCCGCGTTACGCAACTAAATCCAACGCATACGTACACCCGTGCGGGAACTTTTGTCGTAACGTTGACTGCTATAAACAATTGTGGCACAAACGTTTATAGAGATACAGTAGTTATGTTAGCTCTGCCAACAGCTCAAATTTCAGCGAATCAAACACAGGGTTGTTTGCCCATGACGGTTCAATTCAGTGCGATTAACGCCTTGAATGTGAATAATTGGTATTGGCAATTTCCAGGCGGTCGCCCGCGCACATCAAATATTGCAAATCCAATTATTCAATATGATACAGTAGGCACATGGTCTGTTTTATTGACGGTAAGCAATAATGTTGGAACGTATGAGTTACGAGATTCATTTTCTATTCGCGTAAATGATGCGCCGCGTCCTGCATTCAATGTTTTTAAATTATCAGATAATTACATTGCGATTGAAAATTTGACAACAGGTGCGCAAAGTTATAATTGGAGTTTTGGAGATAATACGACTTCCAATTTACAAAATCCGACAAACCATCGGTATAGCGGGCCTGGCGTTTATAATGTATCCCTTTTGGCGTATAATCAATCGTGTGGACGAGCAACTTCAAAACAAGTTGCGTTAAATTTTACGGCAACAGAAGATTTCAATCAAGAAGGAACCTTACAAATTTCGCCAAATCCAACAGATAACGTATTGATTTTCAATTTTAAAACGCCTAAATATTTGGGACAGGTGGTTCAATTTTCAGATATGAATGGCAAGATTGTAAAACAATTTGAGTTAAATCAGGAGATGACGCAGACGCTTGATATTTCAAATTTTGCTGCGGGTATGTACATTGTCAAAATGGGTGATTCCAACATTGTCGGAAAAGTATTAAAACAGTAAAAATAATTACAACATTTATTTATAAAACATTCAAAACTTGCGTCAAAGTGATTACACTACTGAGTTGTTAAAGATTTAATATGTAAATAATTGATTATCAATCTATTTTTCCCCGCAGATTTCGCAGATTTTCCCGCAGATTCTCGCGG
>JBEEMZ010000326.1:0-5010 GCA_041192405.1 Bacteroidota bacterium
GTCAATGCTTCAGATTTGATATTGGATTTGTTAAAAGCGGCTAAAACAGGTTCATTCCAAAGGGTATTTCCATCCAAAACCGTTATTTGTTTAGGATTCATTTTGAGCGTACTGCCCCATTGGGTCAACGAAATTTCATTCGATACATCCGTCGTGCGCGTGTAGAATAACGATTGACGACCTTTCGGATAATAATGTAATTTTTCTTCTAAAACACATTTTTGCGTAAAAAGCACCTCATAATCATACTTAATTTGGTTTTGAAGAAAGGATATTTGCATCCAAGACGGTTCTTTTTTGCTCGTTTCGTCAAACTGAAAAGGCAAAAAATGCAACGGATCTGATTTTTGATTTTTGGGATTCAAAACAAGTTGTCGCAAAAAATCTAAGGCTTTTAAAATCGTCGTTTTTCCAGAAGCGTTGGGCCCGTACAACACCGCCAATTTGAGTAATTTCAAATTGCCGTGTTGCATGACGTAATAATCTTCTAACGTATCATCGGCAGAAGCAATCATGCTCAATGTTTGAACCGATTTGATAGAAGCAAAATTTTTTATTTTAAATTCTATGAGCATTTTAATTCTTTTTTTATCGTTAAAAAATGCAATTTTTTTGCAAATATAAACGATAAAGTTTGAATTATGGTATAATGTTACGGAAACTGCCAAGATTTCCGTAACATTTGCCCTCGTTTTATCCTAAGTAGTGTTCCCACAAATAAACGTTGGGGAAAGTTTCGCGCCGCAAGTAGTTACTTACGATTTACTTCGTTCGTTTTGCGGAAACGCTTGATTTTAAAACCATTTTTTTAGCACAATCATAATCCTCCATTTTTCTAACAGGCAAAATACTGCCTTTGCTCACGACTTTTGTAATAAAATTATTACAATCCGATAAAGAATAAAGTTCTTTTCGTAATGCTTCGCATAGAAAATCAACCGTTGTCAAATATGGAATATCGTTATTATGGCAATAAGGAAGTAAATCCTTTAAATTGGAACTCGCAATGATATTATCTTTATGGTGTTTCGCATAAGCCATACAAGCACTCTCGCCCATTCCTTTGCCAATAGATTTTAAATACTCATATTCATAATCCATTAAGTCATCATCTATTGGAAACTCAATGAGGCGAATAGAACCATTATTCATTAACAATTGGATCCCATATCCAATGGCAGTTTGCTTCAATTCCTCCCAAACTAAATCTAATAAAACACATGGAGTCGTCCTGAAAATAGTGGGTAAATCAAAAAGTTTATCGGCTTTATAAAAATGGATTAAGACATCGGAATCTAATAAAATAATTGTTTTGGATTGCATGATTCGGGGTTTAGTTAAAAATCAAGTGTTTCATCCATTTGACTCTTGAATATATCAATGCCGATATCCATCATTAAAGAGCCATAATCGCCCTCCGAAATCTTAGAAATTTGAAATAATTCATGGGCGCGCTGCCCATAATCGCCCCAAACTTCACAACGATTCGTCGGTTGATACAAATGCAATGGATACCCGCGAGCGTAAGCAGATTGTTTTACATTATATTGATAATCCGTTACTTTTGTATTACTTAAAAATTTCATTTTTTTAAGCCGATGCAATAATGCTTTGCGTGAACATTGGTAAATTTGTTCCATTTTGATAATGGTATCTAATGTAATCGCATCTTTTTCTAACTCCTCTTCGGGAATGATGTCTCGAATCCCCTTGGACGGTAACAATAAAAAAGCGGCAAAAGTATCTGCGTAATATTCTTCTTTATCTTTTTTATCAAAACATTGCGTAATACAAACTTTATATTCAAAGTTTTCTTGTACAAATAAATGATACAGTTCATGGCAAATCGTAAAATTTTGGCGACCCAAGGTTTCACTGCTATTAATCAACATAAATTTGGTTTGATTTTCAGATTTTATCGCCATGCCTGATACTTTGTTCATGGGTGTAAAAAAGGTAGGTACATTGAGTTCCAACAATAAACTCGGAAGATGAATGGGTTTATCCGTGCCATAACCCCATCTTTGGCGGAAATCATCCGCTTTTTTTTCAAGAAAAGTCTCATTCATACGTTTTTTTTTTTAATTAGAATTTGCTGTAAATCATTGATTTACAGCAAATTTAGAAACGATTTATTTTTACTTCATTGCTTAATTTCTGAATGCGCAAATAATTTTTCATCACCCGATGAAACCAAGCAATCGCAAAGGCATCGGTTTCTGAAAAACCGTCTGCTCGAAATGCAAAAGCGATCCGCAAGGCATCCACCTCTAATTTTTCTTTTTTCAGTTGCCGCGTTTCTACGTGAAATAAATCCGCTAATTTTTCCAAATGCGGTGCGGTAACAGAACGTTGCCCATTTTCATAAAAACTAATAAGTTCGCGCTGTACTCCAAGATAGTTGGCGACAAGCTCTTGAGTATAACCCATTTTATCGCGCAATAGCTTTAAGTTTTCTGCTAAAATAAGATTGATGATTTTGGTTTCCATAAATGTTGTAGAGTTGATACTTTTAATTGTAAGATTGGTAATTTTGTTACAAAATTACGCATTTTTGAAATTATTTCTTAATTTCGTAACAACTTTAACTAAAATTTTTAAACATTATTTTAAATAATATACTCATGCGATTTCGGATTTGGGATTGCGGATTGCGGAATCCATTGATTATCAACACATTCCGAAATCCGCAATCCCAAATCCGAAATCGCTATATCAAACCGTATCGAGCAAATCGCAATTCAATTTCTCGAATAATCTCTTTACCACCTTCTAAAAGGGCGATTTTTGTTTTAATTTCTTCCAATTTAGAAGGTACTTTTTGCAAAAGCGCATCCACTTCTAAAAATAAGGCTTTCATTTCGGCTTTGATAATCGCATCGGGTTTTCCGAGCAACGTGTAGGTGATCATATCGCGGCAGGATTGATATTCCTGTGCATCATACGCCAAAAAAGCAGCACTTTTAAACAAAATCGAACGACTTGGTTCGATTTCGGGCTTGTCTTTGAGCAACATCGCGGCAGCTTTTTCCAACAGAAATGCTTCTTTGGACAAGCGAACGAACCCGATTTTATCTCCTTTTTGTTGAGCTAAGAACGCTTTTTCAGCCAGATCCATCGCTTGATCATGGAGTTGATTGATTTTACTCATTTTTCAGTATTAACTTTGAAATGGGTTTACTAAATTCAGTGACTATAATATACGCAGGCAATTCGCTATCATCACTTTGTTTGACTTGCTCTTGTTTCTCTTTCACGCGCCGTTTGATTTCCGTGGCATTCCCTTTCAAAATACCCGAAACTTCTAATCGAGCCGTATCGTCAAAAGGATATTCGGCAGTTTTATCACCTAACCAATAATCAAAGCCTGTTTTGCGCTTAGAACGCCGAATTATTTTGTAATCGGTTAAATGATGTATGATTAAAAATGCTATGCAATAAGCACCGTATTCGGTTTCATAGATGAGATCATTGTGCATATCTTTCACTTGTTGACTGACGCGTTCCCAAGTGAAATGAAATTGCGCACTCTGCTCACCCTCAATTTTCAACGTGACTTGACCTGTGAAATGATTTTCTTCAAAACAAATCGCCGCAGCTTCTGCATAGTAGGTGTACATGTTAGGCAAAACATAAGAACCATAATCGCTCGTACTGAGCAGTTCTATATTTTTAATTTTCATATAATTAATGAGTTGAATAAGGGTATAAAATCGGCAAATCCTTCTACAAAGATAAAGTATTTTCTTATAAAATCAATCTTTTTTTGCTTAAGGGAACTGGAAAATAATAATATACCCACCATTTTGCCACGAATTTTCACGAATTATTCGTGAAAATTCGTGTAATTCGTGGCAAAATGGGTAGATTTTTATTTTCCACCTCCCTTATTCACTTATTTATACCCATTTCAAATTAAATTGCGAAAAATCGTAGGGACAGGTCGTGACCTGTCCTATTTCAAATCATTTACAATTCTTTAATGATCAATGAATTATAAATGATTTTATTTGCAATTTAAAACGGACAGGTCACGACCTGTCCCTACGATTTTTCGCAATCCATTTTGTAACGGGTATATCCTAAAATTTGCTTTTCTACTGCCCTTTTCGCTGCTGCGAGCGCGGTTTTCGCTTCGGTTTCTAATTGTTGCGCTTGCTTGGTAATCTTTTCAAGGTGTAATACGATTTCTTGTTGAACTGAAATGGATGGAATGGGTATATTTATATTGCCTAATTCATCTTGCGTAATCGCAGGATAGTTGCCCCCGCTACTTCTTTGTTCCATTTGAGTGAGGCAAATCCGATGTCTTAAAATCGTGTGCAAATAATTGGGAACAATTTTAGACTTGTCGTAATGCCTAAGAATGGCAAAACCTGTTGACGCGATACTAAAATCTTCATTTTCGCTAATTTTTGCGATAGCTCCGCGATTTGGTCTTGTTGTGGATATAATAATGTCTCCTTTTCTAACAATCATTTTGGCTCGACTCGGTGCTTCTAATATTTTAACTTGATTCACATTTGAAATAATGCCTTTTGACAAATTAATCTCACTAATTTCAATGTATGGAAAATCATCTTTGAAATAATCTTTTTGATTCCAGGTTTCGGATGAAAATTTGACAAGATGAGATAATTTTTCATAACGCGTATGTCTGATACCTTCAAGCAATTGTATATATTCTGGTTTGTAAAAAGCAGGGTCAAATCGCCCACCACTCACGCGATCCGACCAAACCACAAATGTTTTTTTCTTTTCCACCGCCTGCGGCAGCGTGATGCCTAACTTTTCTAACAAATATCCATCTATACTTGCCAATAATTGGGCGGCTTGGGTTTCTTTTTGTTGTTTTTCCGCGTAAGCGGCTTCAAAAATGGAAACAATTTGTTGTTGAATATCAAGTGGTGGAATTGGAATAATCAATGATTTATATTCTTCTGCGTTGATGTTAGGTTGCCCAGCGGTTCTTTGAATAGCCAATACCCATTCTTTATAAAAACTTAATTG
>JBEEMZ010000327.1:0-4999 GCA_041192405.1 Bacteroidota bacterium
GAGCAAGTCCACCAGCTTTTCTTGTCGAAGGATCGATCCACGATGATTGATCCATGGAAACTTTTGCAACAATTTTGTCTCGCTTGCCCTAATTTGCGCCAATTCCAATTCTTCTATTCCGTAACCTTTTAAACTTTTTGTATTAAAATGGGTTAAAAGTTTATCCCTACAATAATCATATTCAAAAACCCAATCATCTATTGCATAACTGTAATAACGATCCGAGAACTGCTTTTCAAATTCTTTACCGATGCCTTTGGCAAAAATGATTTCCGAAGGCGATAAAGATTGAAAAATTTTATCCGCATACAGCCAATCCCCTTCTGTTACCAACAATTCCCCCGTCGAAATATCCAAAAAAGCAATACCCGTATTGCCTTTTTTGTCCACCGCGAGGGCTGCGAGGTAATTGTTTTTACTTTGATCCAACAATTTGTCGTCTGTCATCACGCCAGGTGTGATGACTTCGGTGACACCTCGTTTGACGACTTTGCCCGCAACAGGCTTTTCCAACTGCTCACAAACAGCCACTCGATAGCCGCCGCGCACCAATTTTGGCAAATACGTGTCCAAAGAATGGTACGGAAAACCCGCTAATTCGATGTCAACGCCGCCATTATTGCGTGAAGTCAGCGTTATGCCTAACGTTCGAGATGCTTTGACTGCATCTTCGCCGAAGGTTTCATAAAAATCGCCGACTCGAAAAAGCATAATCGCATCAGGATGTTTTGCTTTCATCTGCTGATATTGTCGCATTAACGGAGTCGTATTCAGTTCTTCAATCGGGTAGAGTTTTGGAGGATTATTGCTTTTCGGCGGACGAGCCATATTTATAAAGGATTGATTATCAATTTATTTTTGATTTGAAGGGGCGAAGTTAAGGCAGATTTTGGAATTTTTAAAGGCTTTTTTTAAAATAAAATGTATTTTATTTTAAAATATTTTTTATTTTGTTTTATACTGCTTAGTTGTTAAAGTTGTAATGTGTTTTTTTTCGCAGATTCTCGCAGATTTTCTTTGGAGTCTTTTCTGCGAAAATCTACGGGAAAAAATAGATTGATACTGATTAAATCAGCATAATTTTATTTAGGAGATTATTAATTTGCCACGAATTACACGAATTTAGTTGTAAAAAAAACGTTCAAATCCGTGTAATTCATGGTAAATTGCCTCTTTCCTACTTTATAAGTTCGTCTTTTTCTTGAAAAATGACTCCATATTCTTTCAATTCTTCCAAAACGGGTTCATAAACCTCTTTCAAAACAGGAATATTCACGCCAATCGAATTGATTTTGCCCAGCATCACTAATTTCACAAAAATCCCAATCGGCAAACCCACTAATCGAGACATCGCCGTATTATTGCCATCCGTTCCTTTCAATACCAATGTGGAAGTCAAACGGCGATTTTGACGATTGATTTCGTATTCAAATTCGTGTTGCATGATGACCATATCTTGTTCATGATCCTTCAATTTCCACTTTTCCAACAATAATTGTTCTAAAATTAAAGCGGGTGTTGCGCTTTTGATACGCAATTTCTTCTTGCGGAACAAACCAAGCCATTCCAATTTCTGCATCACAGGCGAATCTACCGACGGTTCACCCAACATATTTGCAATTTTTTCCTTGACAGAAGTGCCAACCGCTTTGTTAGAAACGAAGGATTCCATCAGTTCATGATACGTAATTTCTTCAGAATCCAAAATCGGAAACGAACCATCCGTCAATCCAATTTGAATAATCGCATTCCACGCATCACAAAAACCTTTATGTCTGAGCGTCCCACGCAATAAGTTTGGAATCGGGCCCAAATCGTATAACTCTCTATATAATAAGGAGTCCCGATTCGGATACGCTTCCCACTCGCCCATATTTGGCACATGAACGGTGCGATATTGTTGAAACAATCTGTTGTAAGGAATGTATTTCAACTTGCCATCTTCCAAATATTGCGCCGTGCCTTGTCCCGCTAACACCACATTGCGCGGATTCCATGTAAACTTATAATGCCAAGGATTATCATCCGATTCGGGCGCGACAAGTCCGCCTGTGTACGAGCGAAACGATTTCAAACGACCACCTTTTGCAACGATTTCATCAATTTTCTGTTTGCCACTCATGTGGTCAATACCAGGGTCAAGTCCCATTTCCCCCATGAAAATCAATGCTTTAGCTCGCGCTTCATCGCCTAACGCATACAATTGTTTTGAAATGTAAGACGCAGTAATGAGATGTCGTTTTAATTTAATACAATCTTGCGCGACCTCGAAATGAAGGTGTGGCGGCAACAACGATACTACAACATCAGCTCTTTGAATCAATTCGCGTCGGTCATTGACTTTGGTAGCATCGAGCCAAGTGGCGCGACCATTTGGATGTCCATTGATTTTTTTAAGGGCGGCATCCGGATTCGCATCCGCTACCGTGACAAACCAATTATAAATTTTGGCTTTTTCGAGGACGTAATTAATCAACGCCGTGGAGGAGCGACCTGCTCCGATAATCAAAATGTTATTCATAACCTCCTCATTGACTTGATTGGTTAGTTCGTTGGTTAGTTGGTTAGTTAATTAGTGAACTAACCAACTAACCAACCAACTAACCAACTAACCAACCAACTAACTAATTAATTTTGATTTGATTAATAATTAAAATTGGTAAATTTTGCGGCAAAATACATCAATTTGCGGTAAAAATAGCGGCTTAGTTTCAAATGTGCTATATTTGCACTAATTTTTTTAAAAAATATTCATTAAATCAACTTTTTAACAAAAACCGTAGGCAAGATGCACGACTTTATTGATTTTTTTCTACATTTGGATAAGCATGTAGAAGCCTTTTTTACACAATATAATACATTGTCTTATGCTATTATTTGTTTAATTTTGTTTTGTGAGACAGGATTAGTGGTCACGCCCTTTTTGCCAGGTGATTCGTTGTTGTTTGCAGTGGGCGCGACAATTGCTAAAATTGGCGTTTTGAAATTGTGGATAGCGATTCCATTGATGTTTTTAGCGGTGCTTTTGGGCGATAATGTCAATTATTTTTTGGGTAATAAAATCGGTATTCGCCTTTTTGATATGAAGATTCCGTTCCTCAAACGCGAATATTTGACTAAAACGGAAGCATTTTATGAAAAATATGGCGGCAAAACCATTATTATGGCTCGTTTTGTGCCGATTGTGCGGACGTTTGCACCCTTTGTAGCGGGCATCGGCGCGATGAAATATTCCAAATATATTGGATTTTGTATTACAGGCGGTTTGCTATGGGTGATTGGCTTGACAATGATGGGCTATTTGTTTGGACAAACCGAATTGGTAAAAAAGAATTTTGAATTGGTGATATTGGGCATTATTGGCATTTCCGTTTTGCCAATGGTGATAGAAGTTTTGAGAGCTAAATTCGCTAAAAACGAATAAAACACATAGGGACATAGGAAACATAGATTTTTAACCTATGTTTCCTATATCCTATGTGTTTTATTTGCTACACAAGAAACATTTATTTTTTACATTTCTATTATGATTGAATTTATTCGTTACTTACAAAACAAAATTCTATAACACATTAAATTTACCCTAAAAATGTTATTGCATACCTCATTTGACGCAATTACTTTCGTTGCCGCTCAACATTTTAAAGCCATTTCATAATTAACACCCTTTTTTGTTAACAAACATACTAATTTAGAATTGAGGTCTTTTTTCTTTATTTTGAATATTTATTTGGTTTCGTGTCCATTGTCGGCACAAACTACTGTATTACAGGATACTATGAAAATTTTGCGTTTTCTATTTTGTCAATGTTATAAATTTTATTGATGACTTGCTTCGGTTTTTCAATCTCGTTACTAACGTTTGTTATTGCATCAACAAAATCTTGCAATGTCCAATTTAGCACTTCTTGATACTTGGAGTTTAGAAATAATGTCCAAGACGAACGCAATTCTTGATTTTCGTCTATTTCTCCTGGATTCACAATGGTAATAAAAGAATTGTGACCTTCTACTCTTGCCTCAGCCATTTCAAAAGCTCGTTTCAAAGTCTTTCCTTTTTCAAAGAAATATTTGTAAAAAGCTGCTGCCAATCTAACGGCTTCATCATCATTTATAGCTACGTTGGTAGCTATGATTGCTTTTACCCCTTTTGCGGTTAATATGCCTATGTGTCCATACGATAAACAACCATTCAAAAAAATGAATTGCAGCTTGTGTTGTTCTTCATCTAAACCCAAAATTCTTGATAGCCGTATCCTATCCAAATTTCTAAAATCATCTAAAACAATATTTCTTTGATTAGCATGACCGCCAAAATGAAACATCAATAAATCTTTACAATCATCAATAGCATCACCTAAGGCATTCACATCAGTGTTTTCTATTTTAATAGCATTGACTAAGTTATTTTGGGAAACAGTATTCCAAATCTTTGCTGCTTCTGAATGAACGCCTATAAGGTCATTAGAGGCAAAAGCGAATAAGACGCTTGGCTTGTTGCTCATTTTATTCATGTTGTTTATATCGTATTTGTATATTTTTTGCTTATCTAAAAAATCTTTATCTCCTTGTTTTGCCTTAATAGGTAAATTATCGTTTATGCGATAAAGTTCATTCTTTACTCTTTTAAGAAACTCATTTTCAAGCCCACAATTGTGATGTATTATTATTGTTTTTTCTTTAATTATCGCCTCTACAATAATGTGATTGTCGTCGTTTTTTAAATAAATGCCCGATTGCCACATATCTTCTAATTCGGCTTGTTGATTGTAACGAACAATAAAACGATGTATCAATGATTGGGGTAAAAAAGAAAATATAATTTCTTCCTTATTAACCATTTTGTAGTCGTCGATATAATTATCAATATACCAAGGCTTTTTATCTTGAAAGAAATGAGGAACAATAAAAACGCTGTTTTTCAAATCTCGTTCTTCATCTGTTTTTTCAAAGCAAAGTTCAGCTTTTTTCATCATACTGATAAAAACAGTTTTTTCAG
>JBEEMZ010000328.1:0-5268 GCA_041192405.1 Bacteroidota bacterium
CTTTGTTGTCGCGCATGGCGGCATCCATGATATTCAATTTTTTTTCTCGCAACCGCTCGGGCGCGCCCGAGGCTCTTCGGACAATCTTAGAACTCCGCTGAAATTTCTTCAGTCTGAGACAAGACCGCTTTCTTTATTATCTTAGTCGCGTTACCTATGCCAAGCGGCAGTTCTACTGGTCGAGCCCCCCTCAAGTCAACCTCATTTCAATTGCAACATTGCGTCCTTGAGCGACAGTCGCCCCAAAGCGAATGTAGAAAGGATTTCAATATTTTTATTCATCGCCGCCAAATTGCTTTTAACAAGGTGGTCAATCAGTGTTACGGTCAATTCTACGCTTTCATAAACCACACTCGTTTTGAATCATAAACCACACTCGTTTTGAATCGAACTTCGCCATCGTCAAAATCTAATTCAAAATTACCTAAAAACAAATGATGATTCATACGCGTAATCAATTCAGCCATTGCTTTGCGCTTGGGTGTAGGCACCTGCACAGGACAAATGCTAAAAAAAACAAATCTGTATAAATCTTCTTGAACTTCCGCCATGCAAGGATATTGACCATTTTGGGAGCCGATACCGAGTAATGCCAATGTTTTTGTCGGTTCTGGGACTTGATATTTCCAACCTTGCGTATCGAAATAAAATAATATATTTTTGAACATTAAGCTTGAATTAAATTAAAAATAGAAATATTTTGTTTAGAATATTGAACTACATTTGAAGCTGTACCTATCAAATTATACGCTTTAAATGAATAAACACTTGGTTTCACATGTTTTATATATAATAAATTATTTTCAATTGTAAAAGCAATTGATAACGTATTTACTTGCGGCATCGTGTAAACCGTTGCTATTTTTGTTTTTTTGAATGGCTCATAGTTTAAATGCTTGTGAAAAGATGCAAAATAATCTTTTGCAGAAGAACCTGCAAAATTTAAAGCACTCACTGCTTGAACCTCTGCTTTAATGATATGTTCAGGCGTTTCGCTAAAATATTGATCCAGTAACGCTAAGGCATCTGTTTGTGATTTAGAGAACATTTTCAGGTGGAAACGTTTTAAAATGAGTGAATGATTTTATGAATTTAGAATTGTTTTCCAATAGGCAAACAATAAAAACAGGGTTCAAGTTCGTGAAATTCGGGCGATTTTCAACAAATTTGATGATTTCTTTGGCATCAATGCTATTATCAATGGCTCGAATCGCTTTATGAGGTAGGAAACCTTTTTGTTTTAAGAATTCAATAAAACAACCTATCGTCCAATTTTCTGCCTCTTTGAGCCGTTCAAAACGTTCCATCACAGCTTGAAACCACAACATATCTACGCGATTGCCCACCAAATCTAAAAAAAATTCTGTTTCCAATTCTAATTCGGCTTGAAAAATATAATATTTTCGCTTATAATTTCTTTGCCCATGTGCGTGCGCCATGCCAATATTATTATCCCAAAAATAATAACCTGTTCCTAAAAATTTATGTTGCTTTGTATCCTCTGCAACATAAATGGATAAAAACGGTCCTTGGCGTTCTATATCGGCAATCGTTCCTTGCTTGGAACAAGTGTGATGTCCTATAATTCGCATCATCGTATGTTATTAATTTAGAGAAGTTTAAAGAAATTCGAGCGCAAACATACAATCAACTTTTTAAAACTTCAAAAAAGAATTGATTTTTTTGAAATTTTTATAAACAAAATATAACGTAATTCTAATTTGTTAGCAAAAAGAAGGGCGCGAACGGTTTGAAACCGAAAAAGCAGCCTACGTTTCGTTGCAAACGCAAATTGCCCAAACCGAAACCGCCATAGATACACTCGTGTACGCGCTCTACGATTTGACGACCGAAGAAATACAAATCATTGAAAATCAATAATTTATAAATAAAAAATAACGTCGTTGAGGTTGCAACCTCAACGACGTTTGCGATCCATTTTCAATGTGAGATAATCGGGAAAGAATCCAAATTATGGTTATATTCGGAGAAATCTACACCAGAGCATGTAATCTTCCCATCTTTTTGAAAAACAAAATATAACATCAAATTACCATGTGAAACACTCCCAATTTGTTGATTAATATACAAATCGGCTAAATCTTGACGAGAAATGATGATTTTGTCAGACCAAGTTTCATGGTGAAGCACCATTAAAAAGTAATAAATCTCAGGGTCAATCGTTGCGAGCAATTGTTTGACAGGAATATTAAATTGCACGGTGTAACCATTTGCGCGTTCGGTTGTTTGCGCGGTTTTGACTTGAATACGAAAGAAAATACCTTTTTTGTCTTCAATCACAATTAAATCATCTCCGACATCCACTTCAGGCGTTGCGACATTCCAGCCGCGCACCAAACAATACGACATCGCAGCGAATTGCCCTGCTTTGCCCAAATATAAATTTTGTTTTCGACTCATGCTAAAATTTAATTTTGCTCAATAGTGTATGTTATCGTTAATTCAGGCGTTTTGACGAACTCAATGCGTTTAAATTGAGCCAAATCGTCTTTCGTGACTACGCCAACCAGTGCAGGAAAGACATGGCGTTCTAATTGCGGATGATAATCCGCAAAATTACTGCGCATATCATATTCTACAAAGATTCCTTTGGCGGGTTGTGCATTCGGAAACAGCGTTTTAATGGTTTTGTAATGTTGCACCATCAAATTAAAACGCATTCCATTTCCCTGTACCCCGTAATAAATGGTTAGTTTCTCCATATTTTAGGCATTTTTTGAATAAAAATCTTAATTTTATTACAAAGATAGCGTTTTTGAATGATTTTTCAAATTTTTTATAGTTGAAATCAAGCTCAAACATAGCATGTCCATTTTAAAATTTCAAAAAAAAATTGATTTTTTTTGAAATTTTTATAAACAAAATATAACGTAATTCTAATTTGTTAGCCAAAAGAATGGCGCGAACGGTTTGAAACCGAAAAAGCAACCTACATTTTGTTGCAAACGCAAATCGCCCAAACCGAAACCGCCATAGATACACTCGTGTACGCGCTCTACGATTTGACGACCGAAGCAATACAACTCATTGAAAATCAATAAATTACGAGTTATTCAATCATCGGCAAGGTTTGCCAATCTCAATGACAGTAAATATTAAGTCCTTTGATTTGAACCTTATTTAGTTAAAATTGTTTTTGAAGCATTGTTTAACTTGTTCGAACCTACTTGCGTCATGAGCAAAAAAAATAAAGAAAAACAGTATTCGGAAGCGGAATTGATTACCTTATTTGGATTAACACGGTTAGTTGGGAATGACAAACATCCTTTGTTAGCGGAGTGGCTTAAAGCGAATACTCAACTTTCTGCGGCGGAACAAACGATTTTCGATGCCATTTACGCAGATGCCCTTGAAAATATTGAAGCTTGGCAAGAAGAAGATTTAAAAATGCAATTCATTGCTTTTGTGTTGCATTTGGGACATTTGAAAAATAATCATCGGTATCGCACCTATTTTGAAAAAACGATTGCAGCGACGATTGAAAACACCTTTTTGAAAACCAAAACCGATTTTATGATTGCCAAAGGTGTGTTGAATATGCCTCAAATTCCCTATTTTCATTTTCAAGAGTACAAACCTCAACATAACCCAACTGGAGAAGTCATGGCTCAACTCTTGACAGCGTTTTTGATTGCTCAAACTAAAAATCAAGTACATCAAACTTTGTATGGTTGCGAAGTGGTTGGAGCGTATTGGAAGTTTGTCATTCTACAAGACAAAACGTATTGTATATCAAGCACTTATGATGCTACCGATAAGGAAGATTTATTAAAAATTATTGCCATTCTGCGTCAATTCAAAGCGATTTTAGAAAACCTTTTGTGAAATCGCCCTTATTGAAGCCACCAAAAGAAGGGCGCGAACTGTTTGAAACCGAAAAAGCAGCCTACGTTTCGCTGCAAACGCAAATCGCCCAAACCGAAACCGCCATAGATACACTCGTGTACGCGCTCTACGATTTGACCGCCAAAGAAATACAACTCATTGAAAATCAATAAATTACAAAGGTCGGCAGCGTTTTAAACGCTGCCGACCTTTATATGGTATCATTATTCAGTTGGATTGCCTCTTGGTTTTTCACCATTTTTTTTTTCGTAATTTTGAATCAATTCTGTTTCTAACCGCCTTGCTTCTCGCTTTCCAGGAATATTGTGAACTAAAATTCGAGCAAAAAAGCGCAACCATTTATCAATTCGATTGAGCAAATTCACTTGCTCCCGCATTCTTTCAGATTGTCCATCTTTTCCGATAGGTTTACAACTAATTCCGTATTTAAAAACATCATCATCTACTCGGTCAATGATTTCATATAAGTGATGTGCGTCTTGATTTTTGTAAGAATTTTTATGAGCCATTATTTCCAACCCTCCAAATTGCTATGCGTTTCGTAATTAAAAATTGGAAAATAATCCCATTTTTTACTTGTTTTGAGTCCATAAGCCTCAGATGCAATACTCAATAAGGGTTCAAAAGAGATTTCAATGGGTAATTCAGTCGGATCTTTCAACACTTTTTCATAATACGTTTTGCCTTCCGCAACCACCGCACACCGCACATATAAGAAATCATCCACCGATAAATGCCCATCACCATATTTTTCAATATAGGTATTTGCATGAGCTTTTGTATCCAAGCGAAATAATTTTTCGGAAAGATAATCTTGAAACAAATAAATATTTGAAAGCGGTAATTTTGACAACAATGCAACCGCAGGTTTTACAATTTCCGTATAATCTTCTTGATTCCAGTCTAACCCATTGATAATTTGCCAAAATTGGACTTCGGAAAAGAGTCCTTCTCCATGTTTTGGATTTTCGACCCGAATTTCTAATTGAGCCGTTTTCCCAAATTTGGCTTTCAAATCATGGATAAATTGCGCACTTAGGTCATTAATATTGATTTTCAAAACGGTTGTCATGTTTTTTATTTTTAGATGAATGGAAAGAATCTTTACAAAGATACGAATCTATTTTTGATTTTCCAAATGCGCCCAATAAAGTTGTATAAGATCGTTCAAAAAATAGAAATTCCCTTGAAAAAGCAAAAAGAAGGGCGCGAACTGTTTAAAACCGAAAAAGCAACCTACCTTTCGTTGCAAACGCAAATCGCCCAAACCGAAACCGCCATAGATACGCTCGTGTACGCGCACTACGATTTGACCGCCGAAGCAATACAACTCATTGAAAATCAATAAATTAGAAAGTAGAGGCGGCTGGACTCGAACCAGCAAAACCCATTCAGGGCAAG
>JBEEMZ010000329.1:0-4979 GCA_041192405.1 Bacteroidota bacterium
AATTAAATTATAGAATTATTGGTTTTTATATGGTTATTTCAGGTTTAAACCACGCTCAAACCAAAATAAAATATACCTTTTACATTATGATTATCAATACATTAAACTAAAAAACTTCGTAATTTCCTTGCGATTTTAATGACTTTAGAAATGAAAATTTTTATGAGTAGTCATTAGTTTATGTAAACTCTATTTATTTCGTTATTTTTTATTTGTAACCATCAGTTAGGGTTTTCATAAAGGCAACGATCGCTTTTTCTTCAGAAATTGTAAGTCGCAAATTTCCTAATTCCGTCCGATTGACTGTTTGCAGAACTTCTGGTGCAGGAAATGCTTCAACATCTCTGCTATTATAAAAATGAACAACTTCTTCCAAACTATTATAAAATCCATTGTGGAAATAGGGAGCAGAAATAGCAACATTTCTTAAGGTAGGCACTTTGAATTTGCCATTGTGATTAGCATTATTTGTTACAGCTCCAAGTCCAAAATCGATTGCATTTGACCCCAAAGGATTAAATGCATTTGGAATGCTATAGTAAGGATTATTTGGATTTTTTGGAACTCCGATGTTATCATAAGTAAAATCTGTAAATAATACTTTTCCGCTATCTTCATCAGGTTCTATAATATGACAAGCTGCGCAATTTCCTTTTAATGTATCTTTAAATAACTCTAAACCCTTGCTTTCTTGTTGCGTTAGTGAAGCTTGACCTTTTAAATAACTATCATATTTAGATGAAAATGGGTTTACTTCTTTCGATTTTTCAAATGTTGCAATTCTAACTTCAGAAAGAAACTTTATTCAAATAAAATAGCTGAAACATCGTTCGTACCTGATGGAGAAATTTATAAACCAACTTCCGAAGCTGTTATTTTAAATCAAGATAATACAAATATTGAAAAAGCAGTATTAATTGCGACGGTTCCACCAAAAGGCGCATGGCGGATTACCTTGAAAACCATTCAGCATTATCCATTTTTATTTGCGAAAGCGAATTGTCCGCAAGATATGATACAATTATCGGTTGCAGAGATTCGGGAAATCATTAAACCATGTGGTTTATCTCCTCGAAAGTCACAAGCCATTTACGACTTATCTCACATTATAATTGATAAACATGGTGGCAATGTACCGAATTCGTTTGAAGATTTGGAAAAATTGCCTTGTGTGGGGCATAAAACGGCTTCCGTGGTGATGTCGCAAGCGTTTGGCGTACCTGCGTTTCCTGTGGATACGCATATACATCGGCTCGCGCAACGATGGGGTTTGGCGAGTGGGAAAAATGTCGAAGATACTGAAAAATGTTTAAAAGAGTTGTTTCCGCGCTCCAAATGTAATAAATTGCTTTTGCAAATTATTTATTTTGGAAGGCAATATTGCCCTGCGCGAGGACATAAAGTTGAAACTTGCCCGATTTGTAAAGATTTTGGAATAAGGCTGAATATCGAATCATGAATTTTACAATACATTGATTCTGAATTCATTGTAAAATTCCTAATTCAACATTCATGATTTATCATCCAGCATTCATTTTTTGCGTACCTTTGCAACGCTAAAAAAAAATTGAATACCATGCCGCTTGACCAAATTGAGTTAGACGAAAAATACGAAGTCAAAAAAGAAGCTGAAATGAGCTTTTGGGAACATATTGAAGTGTTGCGTTGGCACTTGATTCGTTCGATTATCGTATTTGTTATTTTGACATTGGTTGTTTTCGCCAATAAAGATTTTGTTTTCAACCGAATCATCTACGGACCCAAACAAAGTAATTTTATCACATTCAAAATAATGTGTCGTTTGGGCGAGTGGCTGCACATGCCAAGCCTCTGTTATACGCCCAAAGAATGGAAAACGGTGACGATTGCGCTCAGTGAAGCGTTTTTTGTACACATGCAAGTCTCTCTTGTGGTCGGTTTTATATTATCATTTCCATACATCTTTTGGGAGTTTTGGCGGTTCATCAAACCTGGATTGTTTCAACCAGAACTCAAAGCTGCACGCGGTTTTGTCGGTATTTGCACCTTTTTGTTTCTAACAGGTGTCCTTTTTGGGTATTATGTCGTATCACCGTTTGCGGTTTCGTTCTTGGCGACGTATGATTTACCCGATAATCAAGCCATGAATTCATTAGGTTCATATATTGATTTTATCACTATGTTGACCTTACCTTTGGGAATTATCTTTGAATTACCTGTTGTAATGTACTTTTTATCCAAAATTGGACTGGTTACACCCACTTTTTTAAGGTCATTTCGACGACATACCGTTGTGATTATCTTGATTGTGGCGGGTGTCATCACGCCTTCGCCTGATATTTTTTCGCAATTAATGGTCGCAGTACCGCTTTATGGATTGTATGAAATCAGTATTCTCGTCTCTGCGCGAGTTGTGAAAAAAAGAATGGAATTAGAACCATATATATAATTTTGCTCCGAATTGCATGATTTTACACAAAGTATTTATAAAAATTTGTGTAAAATCACGCAATTCATGGCAAAAAAAGCTACTTTTGCTTTTGGAAAATGATTTTCATAGCATTCATAATCTAAAGCAATGAGTAAATTTAGTGATTGGACACGTTCCAAATTAGATAAAAGGTTTGGTTTAAAAGAAGTTAAATCATTGCCCAGTTTGACACAATGGTTAAATGAATCTGCGGAAATGACTGATTTTGAACGAAATGTATTATTATATTATCAAACATTGTTATTAAATCACGCAGACGCTTGGAATGAACAAGAGCTGTCTTTAAACTTTATTGGGCCCGTTTTTGGTTTGGTGCAATATGGTTTTGACAGAACTTTTAATTTTTTTGCGGAGCGTCCGTTTTCTGGCAATGTGGATGGCGAAGACATGACGGGTAATCCAGATGGGATTTTAGCCAAAGGTTGGCGCGACCCCGAAACACCTTTTTTTTGTTTTCATGAATATAAAAAAGAATTGGAGCAAAGTAGCGACCCTGCGGGACAATGTTTGGCTCCGATGTTAGTGGCGCAAGGCTTAAATGGAAACAATCAACCGATTTATGGTTGTTTTGTGGTAGGTCGTTATTGGCGTTTCATCGTGCTTAAAGGAAAGGAATATGCAGTAAGCGATGGTTATTCGGCAACGCAACAATCCCTTTTTGATATATTTAAAATATTGAAAGTACTGAAATTATATATTTTAAATTATTTTAATTAATTTAAAAAGACACGAATTTGCACGAATTATTTGTCATAATTCGTGCAAATTCGTATAATTCGAGGCAAATTCAAATCATCAAAAATGTTTTAAAGGAGAAGCCGTTTTCGATATTGCCACGCCACAATACTCGCTATGATTGCCAATAATGCCCATTCATGCGGTTCTGGAACGGCACCCTTATTGCCAATGCCTGCATTTCCAAGCGTATTTTGATTTTCTTTAATCCCCATTCTATCATAATCCGCCTTACTTTCCAAAACCACCAAACTGGATAAGGGCGAAACAATAAATGCTTCTTCTGCCTTCCGAACAAATTTTGTTTCAACTTTTTGCTTATCAAAAAAATCTTTGCCCATCAAACGCATCAAATCGTTATACACATAAAGCCGCATTAAATGGTCAGGCGCATTTCCTTTGACCTGATTTGAATCCGAAACTGTTCGCGTAATGCTCACCTTTGATTCTGGAATAATCATTCGATTTTCATTTTCATCCAAAATGGGAAATTTCTTATTATCAACAAATTGCTTCAAATCATCCATCGTTCCCGACGCGTATTGCACTAAACGAATCGCTCGAAACGATTGCCAATACGCCGATTTATCTTCCGATAAGTCAAAAACACGCATTTGCGGCACATTTTCTTTGAAAAACTGCTTCATTTTTGCGGAAAATGGCACTAAATCATTCGCATCTTGCCCTTCAGCTCTGGTCAAAGATGGAATATTCATATCTAAATCTGAAATGAAAGGCGTTTTTTGTCCCGTTTTTGTAATCACCAAAGTCTTTCCAGATGGATTCAAACGGTACAAAGGCAACATATTAAAATATAATTTCCGCAATTTTTGCACCTCACTCGGGTTGAAGACTTGTGTTTTTTCGGGCAAAAACGCAACTATTTTCTGTCCTTTGAACAGTTCAAATGCTTTTTCTATCTCATAACTTGACCATTCATGCGTCACATCTAATACAATTTCTTGTGGTTGAAATGTTTCTGTTGCTTGATTCCACTTTTCCATTTTATAGCTATTGCCTTGAAAATCAAAGGTTTGTGTAGAAACAGGTGGTGCTTCAAAATCCAAAGACCAATCAGGCAAATACGCGCCCGAATAACTATTATCATTTGCCAACAATATTTTTTTAGTCGGTGACGGAACCACTGTCGGTTTAACACCACCCGCAAAACGAATAGCGATTTTTTCATACGCTTCCGACAAATCGGGCCCTTCTAACCAGATACTTTTCAGGGATAACAAATTATTTTTTTCTGCCATTGGAATCGTACAACCAATCTTAAAAATCCTATCTTCACTTGCTGTACAAGGAAAAACCGTTACAGTCACCCGATTGCCCTCTTGCCAGTGCATCAAAGCGGGGTCTTTCCGTTCGCGCCGCACGATTTGCGTATAAGCACTATCCGCTTTACTGCGTGTCGTCAAACGAGATTTTTCTTCTAAACCATTGACCCACAATGATAATGAAGTCATCACAGAGCCTTCTGGCAAGTGAAAAGTATAAAGTGGAAAGTAAGGATGAGAAAAGAAGAAATTGAGATTATGCGGGAAGCGGGCCATAAGCTTGGGCGGGTTCTGGCGCGCCTTGAAAAGTTGGTACGCCCGGGCGTGACGGGATTAGAGCTTGATGCGGCGGCGGCGAAGTATATAAGCGAGGAGGGAGCGAAGCCAGCATTTTTAAACTATAAGCCGAATGGTGCTTCGCGGGGATATCCGGCGACACTTTGTTTTTCGGTGAATGACGTGGTGGTGCACGGCGTGCCGAGCAAGTATGT
>JBEEMZ010000330.1:0-4922 GCA_041192405.1 Bacteroidota bacterium
AATAAAAATTTTTTTTACCAAAATCTTAAATCACCACGCCCAAATCCGAGGATGAAGTAGAAAACTACACTAAATTCAACTATTTTATTAACCGAGATTTCCGACAAACACTGCTGAAAAAGCGCGTTGGGAAATTGACAAATCTGCTTGGAAATTGAAAGTATTAATGCCCGCTGCCGAGCGTACTACCGTGACACACAATCATTTATGCGTCGTGCATCCCGATGCGCAAATCGGTCAAAACGTGACTATCAGCCCTTTCGTGACGATTGCGGCAGATGTTGTGATTGGAGACGGCACTTGGATTGGTCCAAACGTTCACATTATGGACGGTGTGCGCATTGGGCGCAACTGCCGAATTTTTTCTGGTGCGATTGTCGGCTCTATCCCGCAGGATTTAAAATTCAAAGGCGAAAAAACATATTTAAAAATTGGCGATAATACGACGATTCGAGAGTATTGTACGCTGAATGTGGGTACTGCGGCGAGTTGGGAGACCGTCATTGGCAGTAATTGCTTGATTATGGCGTATGTACATATTGCACATGATTGTGTTATCGGCAATAACTGCATTTTGGCGAATAATGTGACCCTTGCGGGACATATTGAAATTGGTAATTATGCGGTCTTGGGTGGTATGGCTGCTGTCCATCAATTTGTTAAAATTGGTGAATCTGCAATGATTGGCGGCGGTTCATTGGTTCGTTTGGACGTTCCACCGTTTATTACGGCGGCGAGAGAACCGTTGTCCTATGCGGGCATGAACAAAATTGGTTTAAAACGGCGCGGCTTTAGCCCAGAACGAATTGCACATATTCAAGACATTTACAGAATCTTATTCGTCAGACATCATAATTTGCAAAAGGCGATTCCGCAAATGAAGGAAGATATTCAAGATTCGGCGGATAAAGCACAGATTTTGCAATTTATAGAGGATTCTGAACGCGGTTTATTAAAAGGTTTTAAAACCAGCAAAGAGAAATAAAAATTGGCTTTCAGGGTTTTGGACGATTTAAAAATCGGAAAAGAATGCAATTAGCTTCGCTGAAAAGTTCCGAAATCCGAAATCTACCATCCGAAATCCATATTATGTTTTCAATAACCTTAAAAAATATTGGCAAACGCTACCGATATGACCGCATTTTTGCGGATATTGACGAGCATTTTTCCAGTGAAATGGGCGGATATGCGATACTTGGACCAAACGGTTCGGGCAAATCTACGTTGATGAAAATACTGAGTGGGCATTTGACTCCTTCAGTGGGTAGTATCGTTTTTTCTAAAAACAATCTTATCGTAGAAATAGAGCAAGTATATCAGCATATTAGTTATGACGCGCCGTATATTGATTTGATTGAAGAATTGACGCTTGTTGAAATGATTGATTTCCACAAGCGGTTTAAGCCGTTACAGGAAAACCTTACAACGCCTTTTTTGGTCAATGAGGTTTTGAATTTTAAACGGTATGAAGATAAGTTTATCAAACATTTTTCTTCGGGCATGAAACAGCGTTTGAAATTGGTTTTGGCAATTACTTCCGATACGCCTGTTTTGTTGTTGGATGAACCGACGAGTTATTTGGATGAACAAGGCATTCAATGGTATTTAAATTTGATTCAACAATATGCACACGGTAAATTAATTGTAATTGCGTCGAATTCTGCGCAAGATTATTCCTTTTGCAAAAATCATTTGAATATTACGGATTATAAAGGGAAGTAATGATGAATGTTTTAAATTATTGATTTTAAACGAATTATACATCATTAAAAATAGCCTATTTTGATTCAACCTAAATTGCTAACATACTAAAAACAACAAACTTAACTTATGAAGAAAATAATTTTATTCATTGCCACAAGTCTTGATGGTTATGTTGCTCGCACGGATGGTACGATTGATTGGCTTTTCAATGATGCAGATTATGGATATACACCTTTTTTGGCAAGTGTTGATACGATTTGGATGGGGCATAAAACTTATCAGCAATTATTGACTTTTGGCGACTTTCCCTACAAAAACAAACAAAATTTTGTTTTCACACGCAATCCACATCTAAAACAAGATGAAAATGTTGCTTTTATTTCAGAAGATTTGGCAACGTTTGCGGCTAAAGCGAAATTAGAAGAAACGAATGGTGCTATTTGGTTAGTCGGCGGCAGTGAAATCATTACTGCATTAATACATTTTATTGATGAATATATCCTTTTTGCACATCCGATTATTTTGGGTGATGGCATTCCTCTTTTTCCAAAAGGGATTACCTCAATTCCTTTGAAAACGGTTTCAACAGAAGTCTTTCCATCGGGGTTGATACGGATGACTTTGTTGAAAAAGGAATGAACGCAATTCAATTTTAAATTATACCCATTTCAAATTGAATTGGGTATATCATCAATTCCTTGCTTTTTATGCAGCACGAAGCAATAAAAAATGCGTCTTTTCGTAAAAGGACGCATTTTAATATAGAACATATATGAAAATAAAAAATGTTATTTTATTAAATATACTTCAATTCTACGGATTATAACAATCGCTATCGCCCGTAGAATTGTCGCGGTAACATATTTTTTCAACAACAAGTGACCCTCTGATAACATTAATGTAGGCTACAAAAGGTAAACTGAGCCTAACGGACCTCATGCCTCTTGAAAAAGTACATTTGCCAACAGCCACATAAGAATAATTGCTATCATTCGATGTGCCAACGGTTTCTACAGCAGTTGAGCCGTCAATGTATTTGTCCCAAGACCATTGCTTACTCCAACTATTAAAGCCCGAATTGACTTGATTCCGAATTTCTCTTTTTAATTCAGCCTCCGATTGGGCGAAAGAAGAAGAAATGGACATCAATGCGCAAAAAGTTAAAAGAATTAATTTTTTCATTTTTTTAGATTTGTTATTCATTTTTTTCAATTATTTTTTGACATTCGTAAATATTGGCAAGTGGAATATTCATCACCATTTTTGCAGTACAATTTTTAAAATACTGTTTATAATATTTCAAATGCCTTGTAGAATATAAAACTTGCATCATAAAACAATTGTCTTTCAACAAGTTATGACTCTTAACAAGGATTTTATGTAATTCCTTATCTGGAATGAAAGAGAATGGAATGGATGAAATAATACAATCCACACTTTCGGGTGTATCCAAAACTTGATATACATCACTCGCAGATAAATTGATAATCCTTAATCTTGGGTCTCTAATGAATGCCAATTGTTTACAAAAATCACTATGAATTTCAAACGCGTACAAAACAGAATCTTCATTCATTTTTGCCAAAATGCCTTTTGTAATATTGCCATGTCCAGCTCCATATTCAATTATAACTTGCTTTTTCCGATGGTCAACGAACTTGGAAATATGGTTTACAACAAATCCAGAGGTTTCCGTGAAAGCACCTGTTGTATTCAATTTTTTCGTAAATTCGACGACTGTTTTTAAATATTCTATCATTTATTGTGGTTTAAATTATGTAAAAACAATGTTATGGCAACTAAAAACCATATACAGATGCAATAAACAGGCAATGCTAAGTTTAAAATGGGCATCGTTATTTTTGGCGACCAATCCCACCAATTGCCTACTACATTTTCCAATATTTTAAAGCGGTCATTTGATAGCGGGTAAAATAATTTCAATGCCCAAACTTTACCGTGCGTGAAACTGTCCAATAAAATATGGGTCGTTAATCCAATAGATAAGAAATAGATGATATTTCTTAAATGTACATTTGTTGACAGTAATCGGACGCAACAACATAGCAATAAAGGCACTACAAATGAGTGTAAAATATCATATATCCATGTAACTGAAAGTTGTTGAGCAATTTCAAGGTCAGAAGTTCTGTCATCGTAAACCGCTAATGCTGCACCAAATTTGGTTGCCAATGCTGCTTGAATTCTTATTTCTCCAATATCAGGTATTAAAGTTCCTATAAATAATGCTATCGTCACACTTGTAGAAGATGTTGGTTCTGGTTTTATCTTTTTTACCAAACAACCCGCTAAAAAATGGGTAATAATGTCCATAAAACAAGTTATATTTTTAATCGCTTCAATAAATTGAAAACCTCCAGCGTCTGATCCATGTTTAATAAGTGTATGTACATTTCGCTTACAAATATTGGTTGATGCTCATACGCAGTTGACTGATTTACAATATGTAAGGTAATATTTTGCTGAAAATTCAATTGAATTGTATTTGTATGTTGAACCATTATCTCTGATGTTTTTAAATCATTTTTACTAAAACTGTATTTCATTAACCACTTTTGAGTATTAAGACTATATAATTCGTTCACCGAGAAATCTCTGTTTTCCGTATAGGTAAAACAGAAAGAATCTCCCAAACTGGCTATCCTAAAATTTTGGCGCGAAACTTTTAAGGTACCATGTTCATCACTCGTAAAATGCACCAAACAAGGTTGTTGCTCCACTTTTTGCTGTAATTCAAGCAATGCTGTCATAAAAAAGGTATTTTAAGCCTTAAAAACTAAAAAAAACACACCGAAGTATAATTTTTTAGTATCTTTGCTCATCTAAATATGAAAATTAGATATTTCAAAAATATTAAAATTAATTAACATACATAGCTACTTCGCTGCACAAAATTGAGGGTTTTCGACAGATTTACCTATTTTTCGCGGTTGTTATGTAAATAACCAATTGTTACAAAAATGACACTTGTAGATAAAATTCGAGCTTTTCGGACGATTAAGAATTTTTCGCAAGATAATTTGGCGCAAATGCTGGGCATTTCGCTGACAGCGTATGCAAAATTGGAGCGTGGAGAAACCGAAATGTCCTTTACGCGATTGGAACAAATAGCAAAAGCAATGGAAGTTCGTGTAGTGGATTTACTTAATTTTGGTGAACAGGGTTTTTTTTATATGAACAATAGTATTAATTCAAGC
>JBEEMZ010000331.1:0-4895 GCA_041192405.1 Bacteroidota bacterium
AACGTTATTCCGCCCATCACACGAATCATAGATACCAGTTTTTGCGCAGGCGGTGTTTTGAACGTTGGCAATTTCCAACATCGAACTACTGGCAATTTTACAGATACCTTGCGGAGTCAAATGGGCTGTGATAGCGTCATCGTGCAAGTTCATTTACGTGTTTTTGAACCTTCACTATTAACGCAAATTCGTCGTGAAATTTGTCAAGGCGATTCCGTTAGAATGGGCAATCAAAGTTATTACACGACAGGCATTCATCGTAAAATGTTGGTCAATCGGAATGGTTGCGATAGTTTAGTCGAATTAAATTTGACGGTTCATCCGTTGCCACAGGCACAATTCGTCGCTCGCCCCAATTTCAATGTGGTGACATTTGAAAACAGTAGCACCAATGCACTTCGTTACTTCTGGCGATTCGGCGACGGTGATACCAGTCATTTGGCGCAACCAACGCACACATACCGAGTTGGAACCTATCAAGTAACTTTATTCGTTTACAACAATTGTGGTCGAGATAGTTTGGTCATTCCGATAACCGTTCGCATACCAAGCGTTTACACATCGCAAAATAAAACAATTTGTTATGGTAAAACGTTTGTGATCAACAATCATAGTTACAACACGACAGGCAGTTACATAGATACGACCCGCAGTATTTGGGGCGGCGACACCATTCTTACAACGAATTTGACGGTTTTGCCCGCGTTAGCGCGGACGATTCGAGTCCATATTTGTCAAGGTGCGTTCTACCAATTACGCGACGGGCGACGAACCGATACCGCAGGAACGTTTCTTTCCGTGATTCCGATAACAGGCAGTTGCGATAGCTTGATTACAACAATTGTTACCGTTCAAACCATCCGACGCGTTACGGTCGATACGACGATTTGTAATGGCAGTCGGTTGATTTTGCCTGATAATCGTCCCGCAGATACGACCGGAATTTATGAAAGCCGTTTACGAACGGTCGCAGGTTGCGATAGTTTCATCATTCTGACGCGATTGACGGTTCTACCGTTTCGGACAAGAACGGATAGTGTAGCCATTTGTGAAGGTTATAGTTACACTTCCGTTACGAATCGAACGTATCGTCAAGCGGGCACTCATTGGGATACGCTTCGGAATCGAAATTGCGATACCTTGCGCGTCAAAACCGTGTTATCCATCAAACCAACCATAACACGCAGCGTTCCCGCAACGATTTGTCAAGGCGCAACGTATCGGCTACCCGATGGACAATTAACGGATAGCGCAGGCACGTATCGTTCGACTTTACGCGGCAATGGAATCCATTGTGATACCATCGTAACAACGACTTTAACGGTTGAACGCGTAATTCGACGCATTGATAGCGCACAAATTTGTGAAAATGGCGTTTACATCTTCTTGGACGGACGGACGACGACGCGAGCAGGGATTTATACGACCACTTTATTTACACGTTTAGGTTGTGATAGTTTGGTGGTGAAAACGTATCTACGTGTTTACGCCCTTCGCCCGCCGCAGAAAGATACGGTTACGATTTGTTATAATTCATCGTATCGCTTACCTGATGGCAGACAAGTGAGTACGCCCGGTGATTATACTTCGACGATTCGCAGTTTCGTGGTGAATTGTGATAGCGTTATTGTTTTAACGCATTTGAAAGTGACTCAACGCGCTCTTTTACCAGCTCGTCCGATTTCAACCGCAGGATTAGGAAGTAATGAAATTCGATTCACTTTCAATAATTTGGATACGAATTTCAGATACACATTGCATTTTGGAGATAGTTCACAACAGATGATTCGTTTGGGTGATACGGTTTGGCATCATTACCAACGGGATGGCGATTATCAAGTTCAATTAATCATGGAAGCACCTTGTAGCAGGGATACGTTTCGGGTCAATATGCCTATTTTTACGCCGTTACGTGTAAGGTTGGTTTATCCGAAAGTTGTTTGTGAGGGCGATAGTGTTCGATACCAATATATAGTGCAATCGGGTGCCATAACAAATCAGTTTTGGAATTTGCAAAATGGAACGCCGAATTTTTCACTTTCGCCAGCACCCGTAGTCACGTACAGGATTGCAGGAAAATGGCAAGTGAAATTGACGGTGCAGAACACGCTCAATAGCCTCGAATTGATAGACAGTATTGTGGTCAAACCGCGAACGCGAGCCCATTTCAATTATGGAATACCAAATGCGTTTACGGTGCACTTCACCCAAACCGCAACCAATGCAACAACCTATCGTTGGGAATTTGGAGATGGAAACGTGTCGCAGACCCTGAATCCAATCCATAATTACAATCAAGCAGGCGATTTCACGGTGCTTTTGATTGTATCGAATGATTGTAATCGGGATACGATGCGTCAAGTGATTCATATTGGAAAAACGCTTACTGAAAATTTACAATTTGTAAATCGCTTTAAGCTCATGCCGAACCCTGCGCAAGATGAATTAACGATACAATTAGAGTTGAAAATAGCTCAAAAAATAACATTCCGTTTGTTAAACTTACTTGGACAAGAGCAAATGAAACTTCAACCCGCAATGGCGAAGACTTTTGAACAATCATTTGATGTCAGTGGATTAGCGAATGGCAGCTATCTTTTGCAAATTATGGGCGAAAATGGTTTGATGATAAACGAAAAAGTGGTGATTCAGCATTAAAAAGTTGTTTTGTCCTAATAAAATAAATGCGTCCATTGAACAAATGGGCGCATTTTGTTTAACCTTTCAAATTTTATACCCTTTTTTCTGAATCATTTGCATCAAATTAAAGGTATGACCATTCATCAATTGCACATCTTTTGCCCAATCTCGAAGAATCCAATCTTGATTGGGTTCGGCAATTAAGATTTTTTTATCAGGCGTGAGGATCCACAAAACGCGTTCGACCCCGAAATCAAACAAGGCTTGTATTTTTTGATGAATGTAGGCAACATCCGAAATGTTATCTAACGCAATCGAAACATCCACTTCAATCACGATTTTCGGCGGGATATTGAAATAATGGTTGTCCAATAGGTATGCAACCGCCGTCTCAATCGGATAGAGCGCAATATCCGCAGACAAATTAGTACCCAATGAAAGGTGCAAACCCGCTTCATTGGTTGCGATGGCATATCCTTCATCTTCGATGTTTCTGTAAAGATAACTGAGCATAACGCTAATAACAATGGATTGAAGACTGCTACATCCCATGATTTCTTCAATGGTTTTGGTTTTATTTAAAACGTGTTGATACCCTTTTCGGTATAAAATTTTTCCATTCAACTCTTCATAAATGAGTTGTTTGGGAATCGCAATAGGGATTCCACTGATGACTCCATGTGCATCCATGATATTGATTTTTTTAGAATTTAATAATATTTGTTTTGAATCATTGCTATCCAATGAAACAAGTGACGCGCCATTCGCTAAAATGCTTTACTTTTTAAACAGTATCTTTTTATAAATCGAACGCACCTCAATGGTGCAACCAACTGATTTCAAATGAATTACATCATCCATATTTTTATAAGTCTTGTCGCGCCATAAATCAGGTTCTTCTCTAAAATGAGTTTCAATGTGGCATTTATCAGGGTCAATCAAAAGATATTCTTGGAAGGAGGGCAAGGTTTTGTATTCCTTAAATTTATCAGTACGGTCGTAGGTACGAGTACTTCGGGACAAAACCTCAATAATAAGTAAAGGATTGATTAAAAGGACTTCATTTTTATCCCAATATTTCGGCGTTTCCGCAACCGCTAAAACATCTGGATAGACACTGAAATTGAGTTCGGGGAAATACACCAATTGCTGACTGCCAAAGACTGTATAATCTTTATCATTGGCTCGAAAAGCAACGATTAATTCAGCCGTCATATTAGCGACGATAATATTGTGTGGTCCTTTTGCCATAGTCCGTTTGGTTATGATGCCATTATAATATTCATGCCGATCTTTGGAGCGTTCCTCCCGTTGCAAGTATTCTGCAAGCGTGTAAAGGCGTGGCTCTTTTACAGGTTTGAGAACGGCTAATGGATGGGTCGTGAAATTACTATCATTATACATAATGAATATTTTTTTAATGAAATCTCGTTTAAAATAACGAATTGGAATCTTTTAAAGACAAATTTACGCTTTTGAACTGGAAAAACAAAGATTTTAACAAAAATAATTTAACACGATTCATGGTTTCAGTGAATGAAGAAATAATGAAGCGTATTTTGACGGTTTGAAATCGCAAACGACAATAATATGAAATCGAAGAAAATTACTAAAAAACAACGTTTTTTTAACTTTTTGCTCTTTCGAGAAGGCGATTCCATTTGGATCCATCAACGCCGTGAAAAAGACATTTGGCAACAATTATATGCGTTACCGATGATTGAACCGATTGTTTATTGGAAACCGATGACGCATTCATAGAACGCCTTGAAACCCATTATGAAACTCATTTATCTCAACAACCGATTCAAATCATTCAAAAATCAGTTGTTTTCAAACAAAAATTGAGTCATTTGCAGTTAATGATTCAATTTTGGGAGGTTCAAATGGATTTTACGGACTTAGCAAACAAAACGCATTGTTTCAAAATAAACCTTCAAAATTTAACACATTTTGCGTTTCCAAAAGTAATTTTAGATTATTTTAACGCTCACGACTTTTTCAAACAGATGTAATAGGTTTCAACGTAAAATTCAATTTTAGCACCTTTTTACATCGAATTTTTTCATTTAACAATTAATTTTAGCGGTAACTATCTTTTAAAAGGTACTTACCGCTAAATTTGAACCTTAAATTTGGCGGTAACTATGATTTTGAATACCTTTACCGCTAAATTTGAACCTTAAATTTGGCGGTAACTATGATTTTGAATACCTTTACCGCTAAATTTGAACCTTAAATTTGGCGGTAACTAT
>JBEEMZ010000332.1:0-5619 GCA_041192405.1 Bacteroidota bacterium
GACCGCTTCTTTCTTAACGCGGCGCAAAAGTACAACTCTTTTTTAAATCTCCAAACTTTTTGCGAAGTTTTTTCAATTTTTTTTTGGCTGCTTTTCAAACCGTTTGTCTCATTCGACCCCCTCTTTCTTAAAGCGACGCAAAGGTACAACTTCATTCCGTTCTACCAAACTTTTTTGCGTTTATTTTGCATTTATTTCAATCTTTTTTTTGTTTTGAGGAACTATTTTATTGAGACCCGTTTTGTCAAAATCATAAAGCATTGATTCGTAAAGGTTTACTCTACGGATTGGTGGATGAAACAGGTCGAGAAATTTATCCTTGCAAATCTTATATTCCCATTATTTATCATTGTGGACGCGCCAAAGTTGCCAAAAAGATAGCTACATTGCCCCATGATGCGCATACTGGGCATGGGCGTGTGCTTACGAAAATCTTCAACGAATATGGTTTTATAGACGAAAAAGGAACGGAAATCATTCCCTGCATCTATCACGAAGCCAATTTCCATGAAAATTATGCGTTTGTTTCCAAAGAAGGCACTTATAAATGGTCTGTACCCAGAGATTTGGGTTTTGAAACACCACATCTTATTTATGTGGGCAAAGGCGGGTTCATTGACAAAAGTGGAAAACCAATTGGCGATTTGGAATTACCTGCGGGATTACCTTTTCCAGTGTTTCAAAATGGGTTGGCAATCCTTCAAAAAGGTCAGCAATTTGGCATTATCAACACGCAAAATCAAGTGATTGCGCCTTTTACATATAATCAATTAATTTTTAAGGAGGGCGGCTTTCTGACGAATATTCGGGATAAATATGGTTGGTTAGATGCCAAAGGAGCTGAAATTTTACCGACGATTTATGAAACGGTTGTACGTTCCTACCCACATTTGACTGCAAAACTTAATCAAAAATTTGGACTTTTTGATTCCACAGGTCATCAATTGTTGCCTTTTAATTATGAACAACCCTTTGATTTTCAAGAAGATAGAACGTTATTAGTTGAAAATGGGAAATATGGTTTTGCTGATTTGCAAGGTCAAATCATTGTCAAACCTCAATATGTGAAAATGGAGCCTTTTAAAAATGGCAAAACCTATGTTTCGAGTTGTTATCATTCTTTTTGGTTCGATAAAAAGGGGCATTACATCCTTGAAAACCAACAATTATATACTGATTTCTGCGAATCGGGGCAATTAGGTATTAAAACTAAAACCCATAAAATCGTTTTACCATTAGCCGTTTATGATCAGTTTCATATTTTAGATAATCGGTATGCGATGTTTCGGCAAAACAATAAAGGTGCCTTGTACGATATGCAAAACGAAAAATTAATGGTTCCACTTGACAGTTTATTTATCTATTATTTGGCTTCAAAAGATGCACAAACAGTGGTTTTTCCGATATACAAAAATCGTTTATATGGTTTTTTGAATGGACAAGGAAATTTAATTGCGCCTTGTGAATATGAATTGCCGTATTCGCATCGCCGTTTGGATAAACCGATTCTTGAAGAAAGTGATTTGAAAATGCAAAAAGAAGGCGCATTTGAAATGATTTTGTTGCAAAAAGATAAAAAATATGGTGCATTGGATGCCAAAACAGGCAAAATCATGATTTCATTTAGTTATGATAAGCCGTTTCGATTCATCAATGGGAAAGCATTGGTTCATAAAAAGGATAAAATCGGCATTATTGACTGTTCCGAAAACATCCTTTTGCCTATTCAATACACCTTCGCAGAGGATGACCAAGATAGTTTGACTTTTAGAGAAGGGCTTGCGGCTTTGTGCAAAGGGCAAAAAGTGGGTTTTATGGATTCGACCTATCAAGAAGTCATTCCATTTGAATATCAACGCACGACTTTTAAAAACACTTTTTTCAGTGATGGTTTGGCAGCAGTGGTACAGCGAGATAAGCATTCGCAAGATAAATTTGGGTTTATTAACCGTCAAAATCAACTAATTGTACCCTTTACGTATGTGGCAGTGCATCCGTTTGAGGGCGGTCGGGCGCGTGTGTATGCGGAAGGCAAAACCCAGTTTATGGATACGACAGGCAAACCGATTACAGATTGGATTGTTGGCGGCGCGACCGCGTTTAAACATCAAGTGAGTATCGTGACCGTTTTTGGAGGCATTCAACATTTGATAAATCTTAAAGGAGAACGCATTTCGGAGGATTATGCTGGAATGGATTATTGGAACGGTGATAGTCCTTATTTGCAAGTGAAACAGCGTTCCCAAGATGATAAAAAATGGTTATATGGTTTGTTAGATACGACAGGTAAAATCATTTTACCTGTTCAATTTGAAAATTTTTATTTACACAATAAACATTTTTATCAAGCGTATTTCAATGATATGAACGTTTTTATCGCTGTGAAGACGGGGCAAATGGTTTACGCGACGAGTCTACATCCTGTTGCGCCGAACAGTGATTTGTATTTGATACAACATTCGGGCATGTCTGGAATGGGTTTGATAGATTCATTCGGAAAGGAAGTACATCCGCTATTGCCTAATACGACGATTCAGGTTTTTGAAAATCGCTTGTGGGTGCATCAAAATACGGTAACTGAACATTTAAGTGGATTATTAGATTGGAATGGAAGAGTCGTGTTGCCTTGTATTTATAGCATGATTCTGGATCAAGATACGGATAAAAATGCACCTTTAATGATTCAAGATAAGGCAGGAAAATGGGGATTCGTGGACTCAAAAACGTATCAATGGATTGTTCCTTGCCAGTATGAATCCATTTTGAAAGTGAACGATTTTTTGTACATGGTTAAGAATCAAGATGTTATGCATTATGTTCACAGGAATGGGACAGCCTATTTTTTATAAAACGCTCACCGTTATGGCATGCAAAACAAGCCTCTTTTAAGCAGTGTTCAAAAATACGTTTCTAATAATATTTTAAATTTTCAATAATGATAATGAGAGCTATCTTCAGCATTTTATGCGTACTTGCCCTTCATAGCGTCGCAAAAGCGAGCATGGATCCCGTCTATATCCTCAAAGCGGATATGGTTTGCACGAATGGCAAAACCATATCGGGCTATTTCAGTGATTACGAATTTCAAGAAATGGCTATGGTTGCCTGCGAATATGATGCTCAAAAATTGTCACGCTTGATTCTTGACAGCCTTTTGCAAGCATTCAAGGCAGTTAACAGGTCCGAAAGGGAAACCTTTTTTGGGTTTACGCTTTATGCAAAAGCACTCACCAAAGATATATTTGCAGACAGCGCGTATTTGGGGCGATACTGTTTTTTGTTAGCTGACAACAGCGACAGCATCAAATGGACCGATATAAAATCGGTTTTAAATCTTAGGGTTGAAGGTGCGGGGATGCCTGAACAGGATCCCTTAATACAACCGATTCCTTTTCAAATGGATGGTACAAGTACGCCGATTGTTCCAAAGTTTCTTTTTGAAACCATTGGAAACCAAAAAGTTGTGAATTATTTTATTTACACATGTGTCGAAGACGCAACACAAGCCTTTATGCTAATCAATTATAATTCATTAGTGACGGTTCAACAATTAGAAACATGGGCAAAAACGTTATCTCAAAATTGTGTAGATAGGTTCGATGTTTTGTTTGCTCAAAAAATAGTAACGATTATCACAGTGGCGGAATAATTCAGCAATTTCCGCTTTGGCTTTTCGAATTAGGATTTGTAGGATTCAGAAGGATTGATTTCAAGGATTTTTGAAGAATAATCGTTGGAAATCCTTCAAAATCAATCCTTCAAAATCCCAAAAATCCTACAAATCCTAATTCAAAAACCCAAAGCGGAAATTGCTGGGAATAATCATTTTAAATTATAATTCATTGATAATCAATTATTTAAAACAATAGAATCTCTTTTAATCTATGAAATGGTATCTTTTTTTAATATTTTTAACGACTTGCCAATAAAATTAATAAAATATCAATCCATCATGAAGTTAAAAAAGCTTACATTCCTCCTTTTGGTTTGTGCGTTTTCTAATTTAAACGCACAAAGGGACTCTACGAAACTCATTGTTACAGATTCAGTGGTTCAGGAAGCCGTGAAAATCATTGTTCCAACCCATATCCATTTCGTGCTTACGCCCAATTATTATAATGGCAACGGCAGTAGGAGTTTTTATATCGGCAATAATACCGTATTTAAACCCACCAGTGGTAGCAATAATTATTACATTGAAGCGGGTTCGATGGTGGTTCTTGGGAATCAATCTTGGGTTGGACCCGTCGTTTTATTAAATGATGGCGCAAAAATCATTAAAAATCCTTTTTTTACAAATCGGGATTGGACAAAATTCACCTACCATCAAGAGCGAATCATCAAAAGACAAAAATTTGCTCAATCTAAATTTGTAACAAGATTCGTTAATTTTCTTGGTGCTTTGGGATTAGGCTTCCAGACGGTACATCACCATCACCATAGTCACTGATATGAAACAACTATCCATATTCGCCCGAATAAGTCCCCATTGCACTGCTAAATTGAGCTTGTTTTAGGCGTGCAAATGGGGATTTATTCAAAAAATTTCCGATTTCAATGAAGTCAGCCATATAAAAATTGCAAAAATGCAATTTTTAAACATCTTTATTTTGCAAAAAGCGTTCAAAAGCCGATCCCCGATCGGCTTTTGTAAATCCGCGATATGAAGTCCATTAAGCGATAGATTTTCGCGGAATGGGGCGGATTGGGTTAATTGATTGTTGGTTTGAATGCAATGAGGACATTGTTTGCGAATGGCGTTTGCAAAAGCCGTATCCACAATCGTTTGTCCCCAGATGGAAATAGTTAAAACACTGAAAATCAACGTTATAAGAAAAGATTTCATTATTCTTTTGGGGTTAAAATCGAAAGGTTTTCGACCTTCATGGGTACAAAACCTTCGATTGAAATGAAGTTATAATTGCATTTAAACGCATCCCAAATTCCTCTTTTCGTCGCAAAAAGAGCAAAATCATGTCTATCATGGTTGTAAAACAGGTACAACGGATATAAACCAACCGCAGATTGTTCAAAAACATAACCTAAAATGGTTTTAAATACATAACCATTTTTTTGCGCATACGATTTGGTGCGCGAGGAGGACAAAACCATATAATCTTTGGTTGAATCATTGTAAAACAATTCTAAAGAACGTGTTCCGCGCTCTTTTTGGTTTAAAACATAACCTTCATGGCGCAATGCGATTGTTTCTTGCTGGTTAAAATCTTTTTCAGACGAAGGCGTTGCTAAATAATTATCATTAATATAATTCCAAAAACTGGTCGAATGTTTTGTCCTTCAATGGTTTGAAAACCGTGAAAATTCTATCATCATAATCCGTAAATTCAAAAGGCGTTTGAGCTAATTCGGTGGGCGTAAATTGCCGAATATGCAAAGAATCTTGCGCTTGCAATTGGATTGCAATCAGTAGGCAAAAATATAAATTAATTTTCTTTAACATTTTTTATAATTTGATTTTAAAAGCGTATCCTATTGATACTGCAAGCGATACTCTTTTGACACGAATTTTCACGAATTTTAAGGAATTGCTTCGTGAAAATTTGTGTAATTCGTGTCAAAAGAGTATCGCTCGCAGCGTCCATAAAATAGTCTCATTTT
>JBEEMZ010000333.1:0-4880 GCA_041192405.1 Bacteroidota bacterium
GTTGCATTTTGATAGAAATGTTTATCGAAAAGATTTTCATCAAAAAGATACCATTGATAAAAATCCGTAATGATAAGGTGTTGAATATCAGTGTTTTGCGCATCCACACGCTCGCGCATATAATACAAAATCAATTGTTGAAAGGCTTTTGTATTGGGTTTCGCGGGGCGACAAACCTCGGGACTATTCGGCGTTTTGATTTCAAACAAAACACTTACAGGGTCTTTATGCGACTTGCCATTATGAATCACCAAATCCGCTTTGTCTTTCGTATTAATGAAAAAGTCAGGTTTATAAAAAGCCTCTTTTAAAAAATCGGCTAAAAGATTTTTAAGATTTTCTTCAGATTCGGCAGCCGCATCGTCTAAATGATTATATAAAATTTTAATTTTATCTTTAAAATGCTCTAAATCAGCCCGTAATAAATTATCTTTGAAATACGCTTTATTGAGCGCGAGGATAGGTTTGATAGTTTCGATTTTCATACGAATTTTTTAACTGCAAAAATAGAAAATATTTTTAGGAGCTAACCAAAATATTTGTGCTTGATTTTTTCAAAAAAGGATTTGCGCAATTGCACAAAATGCATTAAATTTGCTTCCAAATTAAACGATTATGAAGAAAAAAACCACTCAGTTTATCAATCCATTTACCGATTTTGGATTTAAAAAATTATTCGGCGAAGAAGAAAATAAAGATCTTCTGATTAGTTTTTTAAATACGTTATTACCTGACAATCATCAAATTGTCACGCTGACCTACAAGCTAAGTGATCAGTCGGGCTTAACCGTCTTTGACCGTAAAGCCATTTATGATCTCTATTGTGAGGGAGTCGGCGGTTCGAAATTCATCGTCGAGATGCAGAAAGCCAAACAAACTTATTTTAAAGATAGGGCATTATTTTACACCACATTTCCGATTCAAGCCCAAGCCAAAAAAGGCATCAAGCAAGAGGAAGACAAAATTGAATGGGATTTCAAATTAGCACCTATTTATATGGTCAGCGTGTTAGATTTCGTGTTTGACGAGGATAAAAAAATTCCTGAAGGTACGGTCGTCTATTTCGTGGAACTGAAAGATCAATATAATCGTCCTTTTTATGAGAAGTTGCTATATATTTATTTGGCAATGCCGCGTTTCAACAAAACATTAATTGAATTGTTGACTCCGCAAGATAATTGGCTCTATATTTTAAAAAATTTGCCCGACTTAAAGGAAGTGCCCGAATTATTTCAGCGAGGCATTTTATCGAAGGTATTTAAAGTCGCGGATATGGCAAATCTAACGCGAGAGGAGCGTCGTGATTATGAGCAAAGCGTAAAACAATATCGAGATTTAAAAAATGTGACCGATACTGCTTTTTTTGATGGCAAAATAGAAGGGAAAATGGAGGAAAAAGAAGAAACGATTTTAAATGGGCATGAAGAGGGTTTTTCTGCGGATTCCTTAGCAAGACTCACCAAGTTGCCCGTGACAGAAGTATTGAAAATTATTCAAAGCGGCAGAAATGCACTCAAAAATTGATTTTTATCAAAAATTTTCAAAATGGAAATTGCTGATAAACAACAAATGGCATAATTAATTGATAATCAATTAATTATGCCATTTATTGTTTTAAATCCCAGATAATTGCTTAATTTTCGGCGATTTCACCTCGAAACTAAACACCAATCGTTTATTATCTTTCGGTTTCAAATTAAAATCCCAGAGCAATTTGCCCGTTTCGGGATTGAATTTTGCGCCACTATCTTCGGTATATTCGATTTTAATATCCTGTTCTTTGGTCACGGGCATTTGGTCTTCCACCACCATCCGAATCGGAATTTGCTTACTATTCCGAACATTGATTTCATAAACCCGCGACCATAAATGATTGTCACTGAATGACTTATCTTTGCATTTATCTTTTACTTTGTTGCGCGTCACGACGATGCTTTTATCCCGACCCAAATTTAATTGTAATGTATCATTCGTATTACGCGGGTTGATATAGCTTTCGCCAATATATGAATTATCAAAATAAACCCGCGCCGTTCCTGCAATCAAATTCATATCTTCCCAATCCGTCACGCGTGCTATCAAAAAAACATCTAAATCCAATTTCGGAACCACCGAATACGAATATTGTGCAGGCATCGTTTTGCTTTGAATCACCACATTATGTGGTTTATTATCGGATTCAATCGTGTATTTCAACTTGATTTCATACTCAATCCGCATCATATTTTGGTTCACATTCGTAAAATCGGTTACGCCAGCACCGTCTGCTCTCACCATTTTTTCCTCCATTTTAATGGTTGCCAAATCTTCTACTGCCGAACCACCCATATTTGAATTTGAATTCTGCGTAACTTGTTGATTCCCATATACACTGCCATAAGCAGGTATTTTACCATCATAACCGCGCCCCGCCGCCATTGGCACATAAAAACCAACAAATTGTGGTGATAAAACAGGTTTCACATTTTCCTGACTCGGATTTCCCGTCGAAAGCGTCAATAAAACATCTTTCCAATCCAAACCTGTATTTTGATACACCGTTGCGCGATGTTTCAAATCAATGGTTTGAGCTTCTTTCGACGCTTTCAAATCATAAGATGCTGTCCAACCCGCCGCCGCCACAAAATACGTCAAACTCACTTCTGCAACAGTTGCCCGTTCAGACATGACCGTAACGATAACTTGCGAAACAGGTTTTGTCGGATTATTGTCCACAGGCACGCCCAAACCTGCTATCAAAGTATTTAGATGTTGAATACGAGTGTTTAATTTATTGCGCAAACGGACTTCTTGTTGCGTTTCTTTCTCCAATTTCAACACTTCTGCATTAATATCCATCATGCGTTTGCGCAAATAATCAATACTTTGTGTGAAAAGTTGCAACGAATCTTTTTGAAAATCACCGCGCATCATCTTATTATTGGAAACGACATTGCGCTCATTTTGCAACGTTTGATTGCGATTTTGAATATTTTTGCGCACAAATGCCAATTCTTCCAACGAATCTTGCAAAATTTGCACTTCCGCTTGCCATGCAACCACTTTTGGGTCATCAGGTTTTACATCCGCTTTGACCACTTCGGCATATTTCAAACGATACTGAACATCCATGATAATCAACTCATTTTTGCCCGCCGCTTGTAAGGAATTGGCTTGCAATTGCGGCGACACATTTTCAAAAATGATATTTGTAGTTCCTGCATTGATGGAAACGGATTCAGTGGACGTTAACACCACACCTTGTTGGAAAATCGTAGCCTTTTTGACGGTAGATTTAACTATTTTTTCAGGTTGCGTCTGCGCTGACAGGCTCTGAACGAGGCTCGCCGCCAGCAAAATCATTATTTTTTTCATTGAAACGGTTATTAAATGTATATTGCTTAAATGCAGAAAACAATGAAATTGCACACAACCGTTTGATTTTTTTTCAAAGCATATCTATTTTATAATCCGCAATGCCTTTAATCGTCGTCAAAAACGAAACGCCAATCCCTACAATCGGCAATTCCCGATACCGCAAACGGTCTGCATAGCGTTTATCTTTGATATACTGCAAAGCCGCCTCAGCCGTTTGACCCACTTTGAATTCAAAAATAAAGATATGTGTTTTCGTAATCACGACCGTATCCATGCGTCCCATTGGAGCATGCAATTCGGCATGTACATCCGTTCCAACCATCGTAAAAATGAGGTGAATAACCGAATGAAAAAATTTCTCCTCCTGTTTGATATAATTTTGGTCTGGAATGGACTGAATCAAATGATTCAATTTCTCCACCACACGAGGCACATTATTCTGCACCAAAGCGCGTGAAATCTCCAAATGATGCAATTCCGTTGTTTTCGTATGCGTGTATTCGCTTAATAAATAACGATTAAACGCTTGTTTGACCTCTTGATTGGGGTGTTTCAGAATAAAGGTACGCTCCTGCATTGGATTTTCTTGCAAGATTTCCTTAATCGTCAAGTAACCCGTTTGTAATAACAATGAATCTACATCCAAATTTTCTTGTTGTTCCAATACGAAATTACTCATAATGGTCTCACTCACTTCCTTTTCTTCCAACCGATATTCAAATCGCTTACTCAAAATTTTAACTAAAAAGGTCGGGGTGCCTGTCTCAAACCAATAATCTTTATAAATGCCTGTATCAAAAAAATTTAAGACCGAAAACGGATTATATAAAAAGGTTTTCCCATCCCAACTATAGCCATCATACCAAAATTTTAATAATTCAAGCGTATTCGACGGCATCGCTTCGAGAAACGGTGCGAACGAATGCTCTAATTCGGCTTGCGTATAACCACATAACGCGGCATAATGTGGATTCAACGTCAAATCTTTCAAATGATTCAGCGTCGAAAAGATGGAAACCCGTGCAAATTTCGTCACGCCTGTGATAAATAACAGCCGAATATCTTTGGAAGCATCCTTTAAAATGCTGAAAAATTCTTTTAAAATCTCCCGATGTTCAATGGATTTTTGATAATCAAAGGGATCAATGTAATCCACAATGGGGCGGTCATACTCATCAATTAAAATCACGACGGGTTGACGGCGTTTTCGAGCCACTTTTTGAATCAATTCTTGAAATAACTGTCCAGGAGTCGTTTTCGTCAATTTCACCTTGAACGTAGCTGCTACATCCTGTATCATGGTTTGCAATGCAGCTGTCAACCCATCTTGATGCCCAATAGCATCCAATGAGAATCGAATCACGGGATGTTTCACCGACCAATCCCATTGATCGGCGATCCACAAGCCTTCAAATAAAGGTTTGTTGCCATTGAATAATTCGGCAATCGTATCCAAGGTTAAGGATTTTCCAAAACGGCGTGGACGCGATAAAAAATAGGCAGCATTATTCAATTCGCAAAGA
>JBEEMZ010000334.1:0-5352 GCA_041192405.1 Bacteroidota bacterium
GTGCATTTTTTATAAAAGGAATACACGTTGAATTTAACGTGTATTCCAATAAAAATGTAAAAAAATCGTAAAGAAGGTTTCCACACCATTAAAACCCACATTCCGCACCTTATGAACAGAAAAGCAATAATATCGTTATAGGCAGATGGAAACATCATCAGAGAATATCTCCGTCAGCAATTTGGATCATTTAGGCTTAATCGCAGGGATGATTGACAAGCTTGGATTCGTGGAAGAAATCGACCGTTTGATCCCCAATCAACGGAAAGTCAGTTATGGGATTATGATTACTCTTGGGGGATTCTTATGAGGCATCCGATTTTAATGATGATAGCATTGGTCGGTGTTTAGATGCGTTATTTGGGTATGGTTTGAACCAATTATTGGTTCAATTAGCGCAAAAAGCATGTGAAAAAGCGGGGCTTGACACCCGCTATTGGCATGCCGATAGCACCAATTTTAGTGTTGAAGGCACTTATGAAGCTGAAAACGGTGCAATCAAAGTGCGTCGCGGTTTTGCCAAAGATAAGCGCGTGGATCTCAAACAGGTCACCTTAGGGCTCATAACGTGCTACAAAACCGCGATTCCGCGTTACATGCAATCGTTTGATGGCAATGTGAGCGACTCGCAAACCCTGATGAGCATGATCGAAACGTTTGTGTCGTATTTTGAAGCGGGAGCCGATGTTGGGATTTTCATTGCCGATGCGGGGATCTATAGTGCGGACAATGGGAGCCATTCGATGCAAAAAATGGATTGGATTACCCGAGTCCCTGAAACGATTGGACTCGCTAAAGAGTGGATTCTCCAAACGCAAGAGACGGATTTACAAGCCTTTACGCAGATTCCAGGTTACCGTTATCGTGCCGTTTCGAGCCATTATGCGGGGGTTGAGCAACGCTGGTTGGTCATCGAATCCGCGCCTTTGGCAGCTGCGGTAACGCAAAGGTTGCGATACCATTTATGTCATTAATTTGGTCGTGAATCCGCGTGATTCGATGGAATTGCCGAAAATCACCCATTGCTACGGCGCGGATACAACGCCTGTTATCACTCGAAATTTGAATCTATTGGGTTGTGATTCGATTCGAGTGCAACGATTTAGATGGGCGAATCCATTGATAATCAATATGTTACCTGTACAATATGATTGTAATTTGACCGCAAGTGACCACGATACCTTGAGGATTCCAAATTTTTTGGGTTGCGATTCCATTTGGCGCATTACGCCGCGTCTCCCTGCGTCCAACGATACGACACGCCTCTACCACACTACTTGTAATCCAAATCAAGCTGGCAGCGTAGATAGTCTTTTTCGGAATCGTTATGGTTGTGATTCGTTAGTGCGGCATCTGACGACGTTACTCCGCCGTGATTCCGTCACAATTACAGGAAATCCGCGTTATTGCATTGGCAGCCCGAGCATTTTGACCGCAACGGCGGGTTTTTCACGCTATCTGTGGTCAACAGGCGAAACGACGCGCACCATCACCGCCACTGGAACGCGGCTTTATACCGTGACTGTCACGAATCATGTCGGTTGTGACACAACAGCACAAGTACAAGTGACGACGGACACGTTGCCAAGTGTTTTCATTACAGGGGATACCGCGTTTTGTTCAGAACGCGGCGGCAGGATTACTGCAACGGCTGGTTTCGTTCAATACAGCTGGTCAACAGGCGAAACAACTGCCTCGATCCAACCAACCATTTCTAATGTGTATGAAGTCATTGTCACCGACCAACGGGGTTGTCGAAGTGGTGTCGGTATCGCCATAACCGTACATCCGCGCCCTATTTTTCATATTGTGGGCAATTTATTTTTGTGTGAAGGCAAATTTACCGAACTTAATATCGAACCCGCTTTTCCTCAATATCAATGGTCAACAGGCGCAAGTGCCAATAAAATTAGAGTTTTAAATGGAAATCAATATAGTGTCACGGTGACAAGTGCGGACGGGTGCCAAACTGCCCAAACGGTGAATGTTTCGGAGCATAGACTCATTCGATTGCCCACTCGATTCGACACGATTTGTAAAGGCGAAACGGACACGTTCCCAAGCGGGCGCACCGCGCAAATCGCTGGAAATTATCAAGATACGGTGCGTTGGCAACCGTCTTTATGCGACCGCGAGATTAGAGACATTCGATTACACGTCAAGGTACAAATTCCGACACGCGAAACGATTTTTGTTTGTGATACCTTGCTCGAAGGGCGGGATACGATGCTCATAACGCAAACACAGGCAGGTTGCCCCAATATTAAAATTCGAGAACGTGTTTTTGATATAGAGCATTGTTTTACGCAAATGAAAATTCATAATGGGTTGATTCCTGACGGCGATGGTCAAAATGAAGTATTTTTCATCCAGAACATTGAACGATTCCCGAATAATCATCTCGTCATACAAGACCAAAGAGGAATGATTGTTTTTGAAACAAACCGTTATCGCAATCAATGGAGTGGCACTGACGCGAATGGAAATCCTTTAATTGCGGGTGAATATGAATACGCATTTGTGGTGAAAGATTTGAAAAAAGGTAAATCTTATACGCGTACAGGCACCATTTATCTTTATTACAAGCCGTAATTGGTACTTAGATCAACCCAACTTTAAATGAAAAGTTTTTTTATTTATCCCTAAAACAAATTTTTAAATAAAATATGTATAAATTATTCACAATCAATATATTACTTTTTTCAATTCGTTTCAAGACCGATGCACAAGTCACACCTGCGTTTAGCCTAATCCAACCTTCGGCAACGGCAAGTCAACCAACCGCTTTTCCATATCATTATTTTGATAAAGTAGATGGCTCGGAACGCGGTGAACGCGCTGATAAAAAATTATTAAAATCAAAGGTTTATTTTAATGGCAGTTTTCGACTTACAGAAGTGGCAAATCATCGGTTTAGAGAATCTTATTTAGTAACGTTAGATAAGTTGCCGAATCCAACCTCAAAATCAAGCATTGGTTTTTTGAAAATCGGCGGCGGCATCGGTCAAACTCAGTTAGAAGGACTGCGATTGACCGATTATTTTGGGAATGCAAGTGGCGTTTTGCGCTTAAATGAAAAATTAAGGTTAATCGGCGGGTTTGGGTTGCACTTCACTCAACAAAGTGCTCATTTTAATCAAATATCCTATCAACATCCAGAAGACCAAAGCATTGCAGAGATTGCCACCATACAAAATAATACGTTTTTGAAAGAAACTTGGAGTGCTGCTCTGTCCAATATCACCAAATGGTATGTGGGCGTTGGCTATACATTAGGGAGTGGTTTTAGTACGCAAGGGGCTGATTTTAAAGAAGTGAATGTTTTGATGCAGTACGCTTTCGGGAAACCTAAATTAGTAACCACTAGTTGGAATGACCACACCGATGAACCGATCTACGGCAAAGTGCGGCAGCGCGGAACCCATCAAAATCTAAGCCTTTCAATTCATAAAGTATTGACTGACAATTCTTTAAACTATCCGCTATTTGCTCAATTAAATTACAGGGTTTCAATGAATCGTTTTTTTTGGTTTGGCGGCGGTCTCAATACGGCAAAACGCATGCAACTTCAATTTGGCTACTTACGCATTCCCGTCAATGCAGATGGTGGAAATTTCAAATGTGAACTTTACGCTTGGGCAACTTATGATTTGGCTTTTGGACAACTGATTGGGCGCAACAGTCAAGAATTAAATTTTGGTATTTTTTTTTAAAATCATTGATAATCAATGATTTATAATTTTAAACAGCATGAAAAAAGTTCTTTTTCTCATCGCCTTTTCCTTATGGGGACAGCACGCGATGGCTCAATTATTTCAAAATTCCAATACCTATTTTGAAGACGTGCAACCTTTTTCGAATCAAATTGGTGCCGTTAAAATAAATCGTTTATGGCATTTTTGGCGTTTGGACAGTGCCAAACCTGCGCTAAAAGGATATGCCAAAGTGCATCCATATCACGATGGCTTTGCACTTGTTTTGGAACAAAACCGCAAAGAACTTCCCGAAAGTTGGCAATTTTGTAATGTCAATGGCATTCTTGTGGGCGAAAAATATGATACAGCCCATTCTTTTTGCAATGGTTTTGCCGCTGTGAAAAAAAAGGGGAAATGGGGTGTTATCAATGGTCAATTCAAACAAGTCATCCGTTTCAAATACGATAATATAGGCGATTTTTATGAAAATCGGTGTCGAGTGGGCATTCGTAAAAACGAGGCGTTAGAATTCACGATGATAGATTCGACAGGCAAAGAAATTTCGGTGCCTTATCCCAATTTTGGTCGTTTTGCAGAAGGTTTAGCCGTCGTTCGAGAGGACATTGCACCGCATGCGGCTCGCGGGTACATAGATGTTGACGGAAGTACCATCATTGAATGTAAAAAAGAACGCGTGTTATCAGGACTCTTTTCAGAAGGGTTCGCGCCTGTATGTGAGCGCGCAGGGGAATTAAGTTTTATAAGCAAAACAGGACAAATTGAATTTTCGTTTGAAGACGGTTTGAATGCAACCAATATTCAAATACACAACTTTTCCGATGGGCGCGCCGCCGTAAAAAAAAACGTTCAAAATACAGAACAATGGGGCTTTATTAACAAACAGGGTCAAATGATTATTGAGGCGGTATATGATAAAGTAATGCCTTTTTCAGAAGGTTTTGCAAGCGTTTGTAAAGATAAAGCTTGGTATTTTGGCAAATTATTTAAAACATAAAGTTTGTATTAATATAAAAAAAGCATTGTTTGTAAAACAAATAATTGAATAAACACACAATGTGGATTGGGTTTGGAAAGAAAACACTATATTTGCCCTTATTTTGAATCCAACTCTAAATCCAATGGAAAAAGAATTTAATGTAACAGGGAATTGTTTTCCCGACCGCCAGGTTATTTGGTCTTTAATATGATTTGGTTTATAAAATAGCGATTGACAATGATACGATGGGCTTTAATGCCCTTGATCCGATTGTGAATTTTGGAATTATCTATGGGATTTTTGTGAATAAAAATATATTCTTGACTTTGGCAATTACAGCCTTTGGGTTAGCACTATTGCTGTTAATTATTACTAAAAAAGGACCTGTTAGTGCCATAGAAGACAAGTATTTATATGATATTCAAACCAAAATTCATGATGAAATTAAAGTTGCACAATTGGCTGCTTATGTATCTGAACATACTGCATATTTACACGGAGAGGTATCATTGCAAGAAGCAATTATTGGAATGGCTCAAATATATCCAGGTAGTAATAATATCTGTGTACTTCACCCATCAGGAAATCATGGACATAGAAATATGGGAGGAAAAGATCACGCTAGTCCAAGATATATTTTTACAAATATAGAACCATTGA
>JBEEMZ010000335.1:0-4851 GCA_041192405.1 Bacteroidota bacterium
TCCAATTTAAAACCTTCTTTTATCAACGCATTTTGCATACCCAAAGGTCGAGAAGTCGGATTATCACTTACATTTGGATGTTGATGTTTAATGCTCATATGATTTTGCAACCATTTTGTGTCTAAACCATGCAATTCGCAATCCTGTTTAAACTGTTTTTTGTCATAAAAACCCCACGAACACAACCAGTACGGTTCACCAAAATCAGCAATCCAATCTTGAAATTGTTTCAAAGCGGCTGGAAAGAAAGCTGCATTTTGCACATCTTCCTGCGTAATTGAGGTCAATTCGGTACAAAAATCAGATAAAATTGGATGAATCGAAGGGCGCACCATCACACAAAATTCACCTAAAATTCTATTTTTATCGCTGACGCAAACCGCACCAATTTCGATAATTTCATTTGGAACTTGGTCTCTACCAGCCCAACACGTTGCTTCTAAATCTAATACGATGTAAATCATTTTTTAATATATTATCTGAATTTCCATTTGCCAAAATATTTCATAAATATTTTAGCAATATTTTTCGCATCATCAATACCGCGATGATGCGTTCCCTCGAATTTTAATTTCTCTTGTTCCAAAGCACCTTGCATGCCCAAAAGTCGAGCAAATGGTTTACCCATTACTTTTGGCAGTTGATGTTTAAGGCTAATATGATTTTTCACCCAACTGCTGTCTAAACCATGCCATTCACAATCCAATCGAAACTGTTTTTTGTCATAAAAACCCCATGAACACAAGCAATAGGGTTCGCCAAAATGGGCAATCCAATCTTGAAATTGTTTCACAGCGGCTGGAAATAAAGGTGCATTTTGAACATCTGCCTGTGTAATTGAGGTCAATTGGGTGCAAAAATCGGACAAAATGGGATGAATCATAGGGCGAATCATCACATTAAATTCACCTATAAGTTCATTTTTATCATTGATGCAGACGGCTCCAATTTCGATAATTTCATTAGGGGTTTGGTCTTTCGCTTCCCAACAGGTTGCTTCTAAATCTACTATAATGTAAATCATTTTTTAATATGTTAAAAGTCAATAACAATAACCGTTTTGAACGGCAAATTTTTAAACGCGTCAAGGTGGATTTTTCCGATATTCGCCTACGATTATCAAGGTCTCGCAAACGTGCTTCTTGCTAAATAATTATAAAATTCATCATTCATCATTATTTTTTTCTGAACTTTTCAAACGCGATTCCAACAGGTTCAACAATCAACGCATCCATTATTTTTTTCAAGTAAGTGTAATACAAACGACCTACAAATGGGCGTTCTTGTACATAAAATATGTCACCAGAAATACGTTCAATGACAATTGGCATCATAAAACCGCCCCATTTTTTAGCTTTTTTAGGTTTTTCGCAAAAAACACGGGCATCAATCGCTGCTTTTTTGACAATCACGACAGGAATCGCTACCACACCCGCTTGAAAACCAGGTTTCCAACCTCGATTATTCATCAGCGCGTAATTATAAACTTCGTCCGCATATTCTCGTACCAAAAACTCCGTAACAAGTTCTTCATCATCAAAAGCGGTCACAGAAATAAACGTATTTAATTGAGTAGCAAACCATTGTATCCGAAATTGCTTGTCATAACCGACCAAACTTTTTTGATTATAAATTTCAGGTTCTGCAAAAAATAGCCGATTTTGCTCCAATTTTGCCTTGATTTCAGTCAAAATGGCAGTTGATTGTATCATATAAATATCTTTTATTCAGATAAGATGTTAAAACGGGTTAAATGTAAGGGCTTTTCAAAACAAATCCAAAAAGTTTTCAAAATAAAAAACGCCGCCAATTGACCGTCAATTAGAGGCGAGACCGATAAACTTAAAATAAACAACAATTTTCTGCAATCTTACGGAAAGTTCGTTGCATAAGTCAAGCAGCCACGCCTTAACTTAACGCAACGAATCCGTAAGTGTTATATATCTTTTGTATTTCTATAAGGTATTGATTTACATGTTTTTATAAAACCTGCAATCTGTAATCCTCTTGTTGAAATTGAGTAATGTTTTGAAGGCTCAATGTTTTTTGGGGTTAAAATATACTTTTTAGTACACGATAATAAATGTTTTGAAGGTTGGGCGCAACACACTACTTGAAGCAATGTCCATTGACATTGCACCAAAAAATTATAAACGATTTAATAACTCGCTAAATGTTTATGGTTTTGTGTTTAAATGTTGGGCTATTAATAAAACGAAAATAAGCGGTTTTTAATGAAAAGTTTTATATTAGAAATAATTGTTTTACTAATGAATCGGTATTATAACCACAAAATTACGCTTATATTGTGTAACTTTATATTACAAATTTAAATTAGTTTCAAAGAAAATAAAAAAATACATATTGATTATCAATAAATTACACTACTTTTACTCCAAATTTGTATTCAAATCATTAACTAAAATAATCAAATATTTGAAACTATGATAAAATCGGATTTAATCCAGATTTTCAAAAAATTGACCAAACAAGACCGACGGAATTTGCGACAATTTGTTCGTTCTCCGTATTTCAATCGCCGTGAAGAAGTGGTTTCATTATATGATCATATTCATAAATATTTAGATACCGAGCAAGCGAATTTGGAGAAAGAAAAAGCATTTCGCAAGATTTTTCCAACTGAATCTATGTATTCAGCTGCGCAAATGGATTATACGATGTCTTTTTTATTGCACGTGATTCGCGCTTATTTGATTCAAGATGAATTAGAAAAAGATGTAATTGGTAATCGTTTGTGTTTGCATAAAGCATTGGATAGCAGAGGTTTACATAAGTTTGCCCAAAAGGAATTAGATGCAACTAAAACAGCTATTCATGATTCAACCTTTAAAAATGCTGGGTTTCATCGGTTGGAATATGATATTTTATTGTCAGAATACCTTGTGTTAGCGCGTGGAAAACGTTCAAATCAATTACCTTTGCAACCGCTTTCGGACGCACTCGATGCATACTATTTGGCGGAAACATTGCGGATTGCGACGGAGATGCAGTCTCATGTGCGGATTGCCGAGTATCCGTATGAGCAGCCCTTGTTAAAATCGGTTTTGCCGCATTTTGAACAATATAGCGCACAACCTGCGGTCGCGGCTTATTATTTGGTTTATCACTGTTTTGATGATACTTCTATCGAAGTGACTGAAGCGAATTTTAGGCAATTGAAAGTAATTCTTGAAAAACAAGCGCATTTATTTCCGCCCATTGAGTTGCGTTCATTGTATTTGTCGGCTATTAATTACTGTATTCGACGCGTAAATGTGCATCATACGCAATACTATGCTGAAATATTAAGCCTTTATAAAACAGGTTTAATCAATGGCGCATTGTTGGAAAACGGGGTATTATCTATCTTTTCGTATCGAAATATCGCAATAATAGCTATGAAAGTGGGTGAATTTCAATGGACAGCGCAATTTTTAGAGCAATATCGAATGATGTTGCCTGAAAAAGATAGGAAAAATTGGTATGAGTTTTATCAAGCCGTTATGTATTACAAGCAAGGTAATTTTTCAGTTGCAATAGATTTATTGCGCCCTCTGAAGTTTAATGAAGCCAGTTTTAATTTAGATATTCGCTGTATTACGATGCAAATTTATTATCAAATTAGTGAAACTAATTTATTGGAATCGCTTCTGGATAGTACTAAAATGTTTTTATTGAGGCACGATGATGTGGGTTATGTGAAGGAAAATTATGATAATTTTGTTAAATATTTAAAAAAAATAGTGCAATTGAAGCCAAGCGACCTTGTGGAACGAGCTAAATTGAAATCTGAAATTGAATTGGTTGAATACATATATGATAAAGATTTTTTTAGAACGATTTTAACCCCGAAAGAATTAAAAAAATAAAGATAATTAGAATTTATGATAAAACGAGTAGTCAAAATGACCTTCCGAACGGAAGAAGTAGATGCGTTTTTAACAATTTTTAATCAAACAAAAAGTTATATTCGGACTTCGGAAGGCTGCATGCATCTTGAATTATGGCGTTCTGCAACAGAACCAAACATTTTGTTTACGCTTTCGCATTGGGAAAGTGAGCTTTTTTTAGAAAAATATCGTCAATCGGATTTATTTCGACGGACTTGGGCGAAAACCAAAGTGCTTTTCGCAGATAAACCGTCGGCTTGGACAGTTACGGTCATTGCTTAATTTATTTTTAAACTTTTTGTTTTAATGCAAGGTTTTTCTAAACTGACCAAAACGGCTAAATTGGATTGGTTGGTGCAACATTATTTTCACAACGATGCGCAAGCCGCTCGCACTTTTTGCGACATGGCGCATAAAAATCCTGAGTTGCAAAAAATCATTGATGGTTTTATTTTTCGGAATATACATGGACTCGCCAATCATTGGGTAATGAGTCTTTATAGAATCATCAATTACCTGTACCTTATCAATTTTTTGTTTATTCCCGTTATCATCCTTACAACTCAGTAAACTTGTCCCCATTACTACCAATAACGCCAGCAAAAACATTTTATGAGGATATTGCTGATAAAATTTTGCATGTAGGACCTGAAGCTTTAGGGATTTTGAGAGCTGCTCCGGCTATGGGTGCGGTGGTAATGGCTTTGGTTTGGTTCGTTTTTAAATCCAAATAATACGGTGCAATCACTTCCTCAAAACACCAATCGCGCTCTAAGCGACTTTTGGCGATGTGGCTGATGCTACACGTCGTGCTATGTTTAAAGATAATGCAAGGCATCTCGTGTGAACGTGCCTTGATTTCTTCGACACCGTCTATGGTGTTTAAGATATACCAATTCATTTTTAGTTTGTTTGTTTTTAGTTTCGGGTTTGAAGTTTGTGGTTTCTAGTTAGTTTCGGG
>JBEEMZ010000336.1:0-4811 GCA_041192405.1 Bacteroidota bacterium
GAAAATCGGCGAAATTTGCGAGGAAAAACATATTACAACTTTAACAACTCAGTAAGTAGTTAGGATGTGAAATAGTCAGTTAGTTTGTTAGTTAAACCATTGATAATCAATAATTTAACTAATAGACTAACTAACTATTTCACGAACCAACTACTTAGTACAGATGATCTCCGATGCAAATATCCGTACCAATCCCGTGTGAATCCGTGAAATCCGTATTTTCATCAATCCACTTATAACAGTTAGCAAGTACAAAAATTACAAAAAAAATGATTCAAGTTTACGTAACAGGTGGTACTTTCGATAAACAATACAATTACATCACAGGCGAACTCTCCTTTAAAGATACGCATATTCCAAAAATGTTTGAGCGCGGGCGTTGTACGATTGATATTGATGTCAAAACGTTGATGATGGTGGATAGTTTGGAGATGACGGACGAAGACCGCAGCATTATTATCCATAATTGCAAACGCTGTCCACACGACAGAATTCTCCTCACGCATGGCACCGACCGCATGGCAGCAACTGCTGCCGCCATTGCCGCCGCTAAAATCCCCAATAAAACGATTGTTTTGACTGGGGCTATGATTCCTTATGCGTTTGGAGTTTCTTCAGATGGCTTTTTTAACTTGGGCAGTGCCTTAGCCTTTGTGCAAACATTGCCTGCGGGCGTTTATATTGTCATGAATGGACGATATTTTGATTGGGATAAGGTGAAAAAAAATACGCAAACAGGCAATTTTGAGTTGTTTGTTTAAAAAAACATTACATTTGCAGCGTTTCAACAAACACAAGGGATTTTGTTCCTACGGAATGACAAGTTTTTTTTGTCATTCTGTTTGTCATTCCGTAGGAACAAAAAGCTATGAACAATCTTACTATGAAGATTCCACAACGATTCCGATTTTACTGGTTGAGCCATTTAATTTTGCTTAACAATTTGCTGTATGCTCAATTAAGCGTTACTTGCGAGCGCGTGAAAGCCGTTTATAATGTCGGCGAAACGGCTACGTTCAAAGTATTGTCTAATGTGGCGGGTACTGCCACAGTTGATATTTTTTATGACAGTAGGGATCCTCAATCTGTTCTGAAAACAGAAAACATCCCATTAACTGCCAATCAACCTAAATTCGTTTCGTTCCGATTGAATGAAGCTGGGATTATTTTCTGCAAAATCACTCAAAATGGTCAAGTTGCATTAGCGACAAGTGCGTTTTCACCGACTGAGATTCAACCGTTTGAGCCAGAACCGATTGATTTTGATGCGTTTTGGCAACAAAAAAAGGCTGCATTAGCCGCCATACCGATTCAGGCGGTGTTGACTCCTTTTGGTATGAGAAATGGATTGAGCATCTATAAATTAACCGTTTCCGCCATCAATGGACGCGTTGCGGGTGCTTATATCACGATTCCAACAGGTGCAGGTCCATTTCCTGCGGTGATTAAATTGCCTCCTTTTGGAGAGGCACCTTTGCCACCTGATGAATTGAACCATACCGATATTGCCGAAAAAGGAAACGCTATCAGCGTCACCATGAGCGCGCATAATACAACGCCTGACCAAACGGATCCACTTGCGTACAAACCAGATGTGACCACCAATCCCGATAGCATTTACAATAAATTAATGGTTTTAAACTGTTTACGCATTATAGATTATCTTTTTACGAGACGAGATTTTAATGGGTCATTAGGCATTGTGGGCGAAAGTCAAGGAGGGGGGTTGGCGATTACCGTCGGCGGTTTGGATAGGCGCGTGAAAGCAGTGATGGCGAGTAATCCTGCAACTTGCCAATTACAGGCTTATAAATCACATAAAGCAAATGGCTTCCCAACCTATTTGCTAACAGCGCATCAGATTGGTTTAAATACGGAACGCGTCAGTGCTGCTGTTAAATATCATGATGTGGCATATTTTGCAAAGCGGTTTAATGGGCCGCTATACGTGACGAATGGGTATGAAGATGTCGTTACACCTGCTGCAACCGTATTTGCTGCGGCAAATCAGCATTTTGGACAAACAATCGTTTGCAATATGAAAAAAATGGGGCATAATCATCCTTGGGATGAATACTGGATTGGTCGTTTTGCTTTTTTTGCACTGCATTTAGAAGGGTTTAGGAATCCGTATCCAGCACTTAAAAAATTTCATATTGAAATTACCGCAGATACGATTATTCATTTAAATCAGTCTATTGCACTTCGGAGCGTTGTTTTTAATGGCAATCAAGTCGCGTTTAATTTGCCTGGTAAGTGGGAAAAAGTAGTTGGCGCAGGTCAAGTGACCTTTAGCAATCCTAATGATAGACAAACAACCGCTTCTTTTTCGACACATGGTACTTATATTTTGCGGTTTATGGCAGAGGATGATTATACCATTCAAACCAATGATGCAAAATTTTTTACGATTGCGCATCATGTAACCGTTCGTGTCCGTAATCCATTGGCTATCAATGATTTATTGATGGATAAAGATTTGTTAGAGATTTTTCCCAACCCTGTTTTACATGAATTGAATGTTAAGTTTAAACATAAATTTACGTGCAAATCATTGAAAATAACCGATTTGTCGGGGAAAATTTATAAAAATTATGTGCCTGAAAATAGTGAATCAGAAATTTTATTGGAATTGAGCAAATTGCCGAGAGGTTTGTATTTGCTTAAAGCAGAAAACGCAGATGGCGGAATGATTACCAAAAAGTTTACAAAAATGTAATTATTCAACTAATAATGAATTTTACAACTTCATCATTAGTTGAATAATTTGTTTTGCATTTGCGGAATCGGAAAAACGATGCTCTAAAATGATGCGTCGTTTTTCAATCATATCTCTTGAAAAAGGTTGATTTTTAAGTTCAAAAAGCAATTTTAAAATCGCTTTAGGCGTATCTGCAAGATGACAAAGCGATTCTAAACCTGTATTTTGAACCATCGGCGTATTCACAACACAATGCCTTCCCGCAAACAGTGCATGTAACAATTTGAGTTTTAAACCCGCCGTTTGAAACGATAACAAAATCTGAATATGTGCCTTTTGAATCAAATCTGCCATTGTTTGATCATCTGGATTCGCAATTATTTCAATATTTTTAAATTGTTTTGCTTTGTTTATCAATGATTTAGGTGGATTTTGCCCCGCAATCGTAAAAAGCATATCCATTTTTGAAAATACGTTTTCAATTAAATACATAGCCGCATTTGCATTATCCGAAACACTCAATTTTCCATGAAATAACGCACCGAAGCCCATTCCCGTACAACCTTTCACGTGCTCATGTCCATGAAAAGGCAATATCAGTTGAGTATCCAAATAAATTTTCCTAAAGTAATCTTCATCGGCAGGCGAAATCGTTAAAATGATTGGATGTTGTTTTAAAACGTGTTTTTCAAAATACTTCAATTTAATACTTTCAATCTTAAAAAATATTTTTTTTAAATAATTGGATTCTAATTCGTATAAATTTTGATAATATTGCCATTCAATATTGTGCATTCTAATCATATATTGCCTGTCACAATTTGCAAATTGATGTAAATCAAAACAAGTATGTAAACCTTCAAATAAAATAGGATGATTGTCTTGTTGCAAGCGTTTGAGCAAATCTGCATGGTTTCGAGTCGCAACAATAAATGGTTTAACAGAGAAAACCTTCCAAACATGATTTTGACGCGGATAGTAATGTACTTCCGTGCAATATTGCTCCAAAATGGCATTAGGTTTTCTATCGCCATATTGAAAATTATGCAAGATAATTTGAATACCTTGTGCTTTTAATGCTGCCATTTTAAAAAAAACATCCATTACGCCCCCATAATTGGTAGGAAATGGTATATCAAAACTAACAATATGTACAAATTGGGTCATTATAATAAAATCGTTAAATAATCGTTAAAACAACGTACTCCAAACTTCCCTGACCAAACAAGTGCTTTACACAATGTCACAAAAAGGGCATTTGCTCTTATAACGAAAAGAAAATGACTACATTGCCTCAACAGCATTCATTCAAAAAAATTACAACTATGATGTATCGGAATCTAATTCTGTTCAGCCTTTTTTGCACTTTACGACCCTTTTCAAGCCAAGCACAACGTTTTGAAGCGGGCGTACATGTAGGTCTCAATAACTTTATTGGTGATTTGACAGACCGTTTCAATTCTGTCAATATAGGCTTTGGCGGACACTTCACTTACAATCCACATCATAAAATCGCTGTGAGAATGGATTTAATGAACCAATTCTTCTCAGGCGATGACAAACTATCTCATAGTACCTATCGGCAAGGGCGCGGTTTTAGTTTTTCATATAGCATGCAAGAAATCAGTTTAATGAGCGAATTGCGTCCCTTTGATAGAAATCAATTTAATGGAACCACAGGCAATGGTTTTCAAAAAACATTTTCGCCTTATGGTTTTGGCGGCGTGGGCATGCTTTTTCGGGTAAGCGGTAAAACACAAGCCCCCACAGAAGTTTTGCCCGCACCCTTTCCCGAAGTAGGCGATACTAAAACCTCTTTTCCATTTTTAATCATGGGCGGCGGTTTACGCTGGCATTTGGCACCACGCTACAAATTGAGTGGCGAAATGAGTGGGCGTTATTATTTTTCGGATTATATAGACGGAGTTAGCTCCAATGCAAACCCTCGAAGCAAAGATATGGCATTTTTTGGCAATTTAACATTAAGCTATATTTTAGATGTGCCAATAGCAATGCGCAAAAGAAGTTTGTTTTTATTATAGTTGGTTAGTTGGTTAGTTAAATAATTGATTATCAATTATTTAACTAACTAACTAACTAACTAACTAAC
>JBEEMZ010000337.1:0-4785 GCA_041192405.1 Bacteroidota bacterium
TTTGATTTTTTTGCAAAAAATCAAAAAAACAAAACACATCTCTCTCCAAAGGGTCTTTTTACATTAAAACGATTTCGAACTTAAAAAAGTCAAGTTATTTTCATTTGGTTTGTAATCAATAATATTATGTGGGTTAAATTTAAAAAAAAATGGTTTTAAAATAGCATTTCATTAGATGCTTGTAAGATACAATTAGGCACAAGTTTGTTACGAACTGCATTGATAATCGGATTTTAGAGCATGGGTAAGTTGTATCTTTGGGTGGCTACAAATATAATATATAAAATCTTTCGTTTACAACTACCCATAAGTAGCATTTGAACTATTTTAAGCGTGTGCGTCGTTTTTTTCTACCATACAGCAAGGGCAAAAGCCTAAAAAGAGTCCCTTTCTGGGCAACCCATCTATAATAAAACGAACCAAATGCGCCCGTACATCATACACTTGAAACAATGCATTCGATTCCGACGGCACATTCACCTCCATTGCAAAACCTTGTCCCAATCGCACAGGATTCGGCATGGGTTCGCTGACCGCTATAAAGGACGCGTTGAAGGCTTGCCGTTTGCACAGGTGAAAAACTTGATTTTCCATCCGTGTCTAACTGACGTAACCGATAATAATAGGTCGTATTCCATTGAGCCTGCGTATCTGCGAATGCATAATCCTGTTTTTGGTTCGTGGTACGATACATTTAGAAATGTGGATTATTTAAATTTATAAATTGTTAATTATGAACATTTTATAAAATTTAGCAATCCACATCCCCAAACGGATAGTAATTTTCAAATGGTGGTTTGTGGCTCTACAGGAGTCCAATATTGATTAAAATAGCATAAAAACTCAAATTTGTTTAGCATACAAGGGTTCCTGTATTTCAGAAGCGGAGAACATTCAAAATGCATAGAACCCTTAGAGCTAATAAAGGTAACTTGAAAAAAATTAGTTTAAGTTTGTTTTTGAATTGTTAAGCATCACTGAGCATGATTCAAGAGGTGCTTACAAAACAAAAAACAAATTGGGTTTGGGGTCATCGTTTAAAAAATGCAAATCATTAAAATTGCTTATATACGTGATTATAATTCGTTGATTATCAATAAATTATAATATTTGATAATCAATTGGGTAAAAATCATTTTCTTATATGTATTTTGAATATGCAAATGTACAGCAAAAGGACTTATTCAAAATGCGACAATGTGCGACAATATGCGACAACTCTTTTTTAGCACTTGTGGAGCGTATGAGAAAAGCCATAAAGACTTTTCTCACTGCACCCAAACGAATCATTTGGTTTTTAATCTTTTGATGTTTTGATTGGGTAGTGACTTATTACGAGAAATTAGAGGCAGGAATACCCAAACTCGCGAAAATCAAGGAAACATGCTCCGCCGTCAGCAAATGACGCGGTAAATCTAAATCTGCCTCTTTAATGCGCCGTTCTAAGGTTCGTTTACTTATACCGATGGCATCTGCTATTTCTTGTCGAGTAAATACGCTTTTCATTTTTTGGTTTGTTCAAAGTTTGTTAACTATCATTTCTTAATACGTTACAAAGTTACTATAATGACTAAGCATCGCGCTGTGTAAAGTCCACGAGCAACAGATTAAAGGGTATGAATGACCATTTTAAGGGGTTTAATGAGTTAATTGGTTAATGAGTTAATTGGTTAATGAGTTAGTTGGTTAAAAGATTGATAATGAACTATTTAACCAACCAACTGACCCACTAACTACTAAATCGAAAGGATTGTAGAAACATTTCTTTATAGCTCCGACCGATTGGAAAGCTTTTTTTCTTAATCAAAATCTCTGTATCTGAAAATTCATCTATTTGCGCCACGTTGACCACAAAAGAACGGTGCACCCGCACTAATTTATGAAAATTAATATGTTCCAATACATTACTCAAAGAGTCTTTCAGCGCGTATTTTTTGGTTGCCGTCACAATCGTCACATACTTGCTATCCACTTCCAAATACAAAATGTCATGTATATTTAATTTTACAAATTGATGCGTTTGTTTAATAAACAATATATCATCAGTTCGTAAGATGAAATGATTTTCGGAAGAAACTTCTTTAAGGGAACTCGCTTCTTGAATCGGTTTTATAGCTTCGACAGGCGGCGGCTCCGTTGTTTTAATAGCTGGAGGAGCTTTTTGCGGCTCTATTTTAGGTACTTTGAAATGGGCAAAATTATTCATAGCCATTTCAATTGCAATACGTATTGCAAGGATAGTGAATGGTTTATGAATATAAGCAGCAGGATACGTTTGTTTAGCGCGTTCCAAGGTCGCACGGTCGCTTGAAGCCGTGAGATAGATGAAAGGCACAGTACGGATTTTGAGCAATTGCGTCATGGTTTCAATCCCGTCCCAATCGCCAAAAATATTAATATCACATAAAATCATATCTACGCTTTCGCGTTCAAATGCAGCTAACGCATCGCGCCCATTATTGACTGCCGCAATGACATGATATCCTTCGCGATGCAAACACATTGTTAAGTCAAGCGCGATAATCGCTTCATCTTCGATGAGGAGAATGTTAATTTTGTCCATTGTTAGGTTGTTTAAGGATGAATGATTCTTTTTTGGGAAATTGAATCTTAAAATGAGTTCCAAAATCTGTATTAAGGCTCAATTTGCCATTCACTTGTTGAGCTAAAGACTGTATTAATTGCTTTCCGAACGACATAGATGCCCGTTCCCAATCTGCTTTTTTAAAATCAGTACCATTATCACGCACCGATAGAGTGAGTTCCTGTTCGATTTGTAATACGACTTTTAACAATGGTTTTTGCGTTTTTTTGTAAGCATATTTAAAACTATTGGTCACTAACTCATTGATTATCAATCCAATCGGTATGGCACTATCCACATCAAAATAAATCTGTGGTACTTCGATGTGCAAGTCAAAATCATGATGCGAATAACCATAAGCCGCCATCAAACTTTCGCAAAGATGGGTAATATACGACTTAATATCCAACGTACTCACATCGTCGGTCTGATAAAGCGATTGATGAATCAACGACATCGCATCTACACGCAACTTGCTCTCCTGTATGGCTTGTGCTGCTTCGGTATCCATCAGCCGATAACTTTGCAAATTTAGAAGGCTGCTCACGATTTGCAAATTATTTTTGACGCGATGATGTAATTCTTTCATCAATACGGTCAACTTATCAGATTGTTGTTGAATAATATACACTGAATTTTGTAATTCGGAGGTGCGTTCATCTACCTGTTTTTCCAGAATTTCGTTTTGATTGGCAAGAATGCGCTCATTTTCTTTTGTTTGCGCCAAGAGGAGGGTTTGCGCTTTTTCTTTGGCTTGGTCTTTAGCCGCGTTGTCCCATTCCAAGCGTGTCGCTAAAAGGAAGGCAAGTGAAAAAACGGCAAACAAAATCGCAATCGAAATATAACTCATGTCAAAAAAATAGGTAGGCATGCCTATCTTGGAATACACGACTTCGATAAACGCAATGAAAAAAAATAAAATATAAGTTGCCGCATAATAGATACCTAATTGATTGCCTTTCCGATGCGCAACAACACTTGCATAACAAATCAATAAAATGCTCATTAATCCATTGAATTGGTCAAGTCCGACCCCTATTATGGTCGGCAGCAGCGTCTGAAATACGGTACAAAGTAAACTATAAGCTATATAAATCAGTGCAAACCGATAGATAATCGGTGCATATTTTTTGATTTCCAAAAAAACAAGCATATAAGATAAACCAGCAATATGATTCAGAAAGGTCGTAAAAATGCGCCAATTCATTAAATTCAGGTCAGGCAAAAAATAACAGATGTAGCCATCATAGATACCCGAAAACAGTGCGAACGAAACCACAAAGAAAGCATAATGCAGGTTGTAAGACCAACCCAATGAAAAATATAAGAAAATATTGGTCAAAATTACAAAAACCATGATGCCGATATAGATACCAAAAACTAATTTTTGTCGCGTTGCTTTGACTTCATACACCTTCTCATCCCAAAGACTTAATGGAACTGCCCAGCCATGGTCTTGAAATCGAACATAAACCGTCGTTTTGCCTTGTGGCAAATTAAATAAATGATGATTATGTTTAATGTCTTTTTGGTACAAAGGCACACTGTACCCACTCCGAACCGTTCGCCATGAATTGGTGCTATCTTTGAAGGATAACGATACCGAATCCAATAACGGTTGTGCCACTTCCAATATCAAACGCTCATTCGTGGGATTATCTAAGGTAAAGCGCACCCAATAATGGATTCCTAACATTTTGGTATTGAAAATTTTTTGGGTATGAGGTATAAATCGCCCTTGAAAACGGTCGGACGCAACTTGTGCCAACGAGTACTGATGAGTGCTGTCTTCTAAAATCGAGACATGTTGACCAATGTATGGAATCGAACCTTGTGCTGAATGCCATATAATGGTTTGTGAGAAAATGGCTCCTGCAAAAAAATGGAATAACACAAAGAGCGTCTGTTTTTTCATGAAAATTTATGATTTTGCTAATATATTTGTAAACTTTGGAGCCATTTAGGAAGGCATTCCCAATTAAATTTCGAAAAATCGCCAGCAACGCTCGTCACTGTCTTAAAATGGCTTGGTAAAGTGGCTATCTATTTTGTTGAAATTTGGTTTAACTAAAAATTAACTTTAATGACACGTAAAATTACAATTTTTTTTTAAATGTGACATTTTAAAAAAAAGCTTAGGCGATAGGTGCATTTATTTTTTTGATTTTTTTGCAAAAAAATCAAAAAAATAAATGCACCTA
>JBEEMZ010000338.1:0-4777 GCA_041192405.1 Bacteroidota bacterium
CCGATATGTGAAAATTCTTGTCATCTTTGCTTTTTCAAATCAAAAAACAATCATGCTATGCAACTCTTAATCAATCAACTTCATTCAAACTGCGTTTTACCTTACGAAATGTCTATCAAACTCATTCAACAATATTACAACGAAAAACAGCGCATTTGGAATTCAACCAAACAAGATTCTGAAAATGTATTACGTAGAGCATTTGCTCGCGTCTTAGAAGGCTATGCCGCCAAACAAAATTTGCATCTTTATGAAGAAGTCAGGCATCGAACCGACCAAAAAAATAGCATTCGGTTCGACGGTGTCTTAAAAAATGAACTCGGTTTTGATTTTGGCTATTGGGAAGCAAAAGCAAATGTCAATCTCGAAGACGAGATTCGCAAAAATTTTAATAAAGGCTATCCCAAATCCAATATTTTATTTGAAGATGGCGTAATTGCGGTGTTATATCAAGAAGGCGAACGCATTTTGTCCGTCGAAATGGCGAATCAAGACGCGCTCCATGAGATTTTACAACAATTTTTTGCTTACGAAACCCGCGAATTGCGCGATTTCAGACAAGCCGTTGCCGATTTCAAAAAGGATGTGCCAACCATTGCGGAAACGCTTCGTAAAATGATTGCGGCACAAGCCATTGAAAATCAAGCCTTTATCACGAAACGAAATGATTTTTTAGCGATTTGTCAAACTTCGATTAATCCCGAAATTGGATTGGAAGAGGTGGATGAAATGTTGATTCAACACATTTTGACCGAACAAATTTTTGTCGCGGTGTTCAGTGATGATCAACTCGTTCGTGAAAATAATATTGCACAAGCATTGTCGGCGGTCGAAATGACCTTTTTTAAAGGGGCGGTCAAACGGGATGTGTTAGATAAAATTAAAAATTATTATGAGGTGATTGCGTCCGTTGCGCGGCGTTTTGAAGGGCATCATGAAAAACAAACCTTTCTTAAAAAAGTTTATGAAAATTTTTACAAAGCCTATAATCCGAAAGGTGCGGATAAACTCGGTATTGTTTATACACCAACCGAAATTGTGCAATTTCAGATTAAAGCAACGGATTATTTGTTAGAAACGCATTTTGGCAAAACATTGAGTGATAAAGGGATTCAAATCCTCGACCCTGCGACGGGGACAGGGACGTACATTTGCGATTTGATTGATTACATGAGTCCGAACGATTTGCTGCATAAGTTTAAAAAAGAATTGCATGCTAATGAAGTAGCGATTTTGCCGTATTACATTGCGAATTTGAATATTGAATACACGTATCGAAATAAAATGCAAAAATATGAGTCGTTTGACAATTTATGTTTTGTAGATACGCTGGATAATGTGACGGCATTGGGTTGGACGGGCAAGCAAATGGATATGTTTTCGCTGTCGGCAGAAAATGCCAAACGGATTAAAATTCAAAATGAGGCGAAAATATCGGTGATTATCGGCAATCCGCCTTACAATGCCAATCAGCAAAATGAAAACGATAATAACAAGAATCGCACGTATCCCTTTATTGACAAACGCATTAAAGAAACCTTTATAGCGAAAAGCACCGCTCATAAAACCAAAGTGTATGATATGTATGCACGGTTTTTTCGATGGGCGATGGACAGGCTTGATGAAAATGGCGTGATTTCGTTTATTACGAATCGCAGTTTTATTGATAGTAGGACGTTTGATGGGTTTCGCGCTTGCATACAACAGGATTTTGATTATGTGTATATCATTGATTTACATTCAGATGTGCGTGCAAATCCTAAAATTGCAGGTACAACCCATAATGTTTTTGGAATTCAAACAGGCGTTGCGATGTTGTTTTTAGTAAAGAAAAAAGCGAAAACCAAAACGCGCTGCCACCTTTTTTATTACGAATTAGACGATTTTTGGAAAACACCCGAAAAATTAGATTGGTTGCGCGAAAATTCATTTGAAACCATTGATTTTAAACGAATTACGCCTGATAAAAATAATAATTGGATTAATCTTTCAGAAGATAATGATTGGGAATCGTTGATGCCCGTTTGTGATAAAGAGGTCAAAAATGGGAAAGGTGGCAATGCCCTTTTTGAATTATATTCATTAGGCGTTGTAACAAATCGGGATGAATGGGTTTATGATTTTAACATAAAAAGTTTAATAAATAAAGTAAATTTCTTTTATAATTTTTATAGCAGTGAAATGACAAGATGGCAAAATTCAGATAAACAATTGGCTATCAATCATTTCATTGACAGAACTATAAAATGGACAGAAGAATTGGAAAATCATTTAAAAAAAGGGTCAAAGCTCATTTTTAATGAAAATAAAATACGAACCGCTTTATATCGCCCTTTTGTAAAACAAAATATGTATTTTGATAAAATTATAACACATAGAATCTATCAAAATGATAAAGTTTTTGGAATTGAAAACAATTATGATAATTTAGCGATATTCATTTCGGGTACTTCATCAATGAAACCGTTTCAAGCATTAATAACAAATACGGTTGCAGGACTTGATTTTTTAGAAAAAACGCAATCTTTGCCTTTGTATCGTTACGACGTAAACGGCAATCGGCAAGAGAATATCACCGATTGGGCATTAGAACAATTTAGACAACAGTATGATAATCAGCAAATTACAAAAGAGCATATTTTTTATTATGTGTACGCCGTGTTACACGCGCCCGCGTACAGGAGCGCGTATGCAATCAATTTGAAACGGGATTTCCCGCGCATTCCGTTTTACGCCGATTTTGCAAAATACGCCGCCGCAGGGCAACAATTAGCGGATTTACATATTGGTTACGAAAAAAACGCGCCGTATCCGTTGCCACGGGTTGACAAACAAGTAGGTAAAGATTTCGTCCCGAAAGCCAAGTTGAAAGCCGACAAAACCAATCATTGTATTGAAATAGACGAAATAACCAAATTAGATGGCGTTCCAGAAGCGGCTTGGGATTATAAATTGGGGAATCGCAGCGCGTTAGAATGGGTTTTAGACCAATATAAACCGTCAAAACCGTCTGACCCGACGATTGCCGCGCAATTTAATACCTATCAATTTTCGGATTATAAGGAGCAAGTGATAGATTTGTTAGGGAAAGTTTGCCGCGTGAGCGTCGAAACCATGCAAATTATTGAAACATTGTAGGATAAGTAATGATGTATTTTATGAATTAACGACTTTAGAATTGAATATTTTTGTAAATACGCCGCATTGAAATAGCAATGTCAACCGATTTTAAAACCATTTGAGCATCTAAATCTCGAATAATCGTCTCATGCCAAACGCCTTGTTTCGCCCGAAACCAAACTTCCGCATAACACATATCTTGGCGAATTAAAATATATTCTTGAAAACTATCCAGCGTTTTATATTTATGGAATTTGCCACTTTTATCATATTTCTCGGTGCGTTTCGATAATACTTCAACGATTAAAATCGGATTTGTCAATAATAATTGGCTTTTATCCCAATAAACAGGTCGTTGACTGACCGCTAACGCATCGGCATAAACGCCTTCATCCAAACTTGGGAAATAGACTTTCTGGTCTGAATTGAAAATGGTATAATCTTTTTCCATGATTTCAAATGCCATTCCCATTTGAATCATCATATTACTCGCAATAATATTATGTGGAGCTTTTGTATTTGGCAGACGAATCATTTTACCAGTTATAAATTCGTGTTTGCAAGCGGATTTCGCTTCTTTGCGCATGTAATCTTCAAGCGTGTAAGTCTTGCTCGGACGCTCGAATTTGAACTGAATCGGCTCTATCATTTTTTCAGCTACCATTTGACGCTATTTTTTGTACAAAAATACATTAAAATTTTGAAAAAACAAGTGCAATACAACTATATTTTGCAAATTTTTCTTAATGCGGTCTCTCTTTGTAGCATAAAAAGCCCAACTTCACAGCCGAGCTTTTCAATCTATATTATGCTAAAACGTTCAAAATCAATCTACTTTGCCTGTTTCAATCGCTTGAATCGCCATTGCAGACAAGTCGCGCACGCCCTGTATCAACTGTCCAAAACGCGGGTCTTGCGTCAAACCCTTTTTCCAACGGGCATAAATCTGTTGCACAATCACCGCATTTTTGTATAAACCAAAAACGTAATAAAAATGAATATCCGAAAGGTCGCGCCCCGTTAAAGAAACGTATTTATCCACTACTTGTTGTCGAGTGAAGCAACCTTTTAAATGCGTCAAATTCATCGTTTTCAAAAAAATACCCGCTTCAGGCGTACACCAATACGCTAACGCCGCACCTAAATCCGCTAACGGGTCGCCCACGGTTGCCATTTCCCAATCCAAAACACCTACAATTTGTGTTAAATCCTTTGTCCAAACGACATTATCGAATTTATAATCATTGTGCAGAAACGCCGCAATTTGTGGACGCGGTTCAAACGCTTGCAACCATGATTCAATGCTGCTAATCGCTTGAATATCATCTGTTTGTGCATGATGATACCGTTTAATCCAACCTTCAATTTGCCGTTTGACGTAACCTTCGGGTTTTCCAATTTGAACTAAATCGGTTTTAAAAATGTCAATTTGATGTAAATTTGCCAAATTTTCAATCAATTTGTGGCATAAATCATTCATTAAATTGGGTGTCAAGATTGGATTAACAGGATTTTTGCCATCTTTCCCGCGCAAGATACAACCTTTTAAGCGTTCCATGATGTAAAATGGCGCATTCAAAACGATTCCTGTGGATTCTAAAAAAATAGGTTTCGGAATCGTATGATAACCCACTTTTTGAAGCATCGTCAAGACTCG
>JBEEMZ010000339.1:0-4754 GCA_041192405.1 Bacteroidota bacterium
GACAAAGGCAAATCCTCCATCATAAAATAAATATTTCCAATATTATTGTTGATAGCCATCAAGCGGCTATCGCTCAAAATATCCCGATAATCGGTCAAAACCATCCGATATTTCTCTAAAGCCTGCTCATAATTGTACAATTGCGCGTAAATCGTGCCGATATTGATTGTGCAATTCGCACTATTGTACCGAAAACCAATGCGCCGACTTTTTTCGTCCGACTCCAAAAAAAATTGCATGGAGGGCAAATATTCCGATTTGAAACTATGTACAATTGCCAAATTGCATAATGCCGTCACTTCGTACTCAATCGCACCCAATCGCCGACTGATTTCCAACATCGGGTCGCTATACGCTGCAATTTTGGCATATTCTTGTCGTTTCAAATAAAGATGCGCCAATTGACGATACAATTCCAATAAATGTGCGTCAGAAGACCATTCAGGACGCGCTTTGAGGAGTTCACCCGCCTCTCGAACGGTATCTAATGCTTTTTGGAAATCATTTTTGGATTCCCAAACGTAACTCATACCGATGAGGGCGCGATACGACATCGCATTTTTATCAGCCGTTTCTTCAAATAAAGTTTCAAATGCATCCAAAGCCGCATCCTCATCCTGCATATATAATAAGGTGTAACCTTGTTCGAGTCGCGCCCGATGACAAAGCGCGATATCCGCCGCGCCGAGCAAAACCGCTTCACGCAACTGTATCAAAGCATCCTCCAACATCGCCCGATTGCCTTGATACCGACCCGCGACGTGTAAAATGCTCCCTTTTAAAACAAAGCCAATCGCTTTATCAGCATCAGACGAGGCATTTTGAATCCCTAACTCTGTGATTTTCAATGCTTTTTTAAGCGAGCGATGTAGTAAAAGCGTTTCGGCTTCTTGCCAAGTTTCAGATGTGGGAGTCGGCTGATTAATATTGACCATGTTCGGGGTGTGAATTTTTTGTAATGCGATTTTTGGATTCCCAAAAGTTGATGTATTTTCGATTTTGGATGGTGGATTTCGGATTTTCGGAATGGTGATACTGAATTGAAAAATTTTATACCTTTGTATCGCATTATAACCATCCGAAATTCACAATTTGTTTTGATTTCGGAAGATGGATTACGGATTGCGCAATAGGATGATTTTAGCTCATTTCGCAATCCGAAATCTACCTTCCGAAATCGTCGCAAATATCCTAACAATTTTTGGGAGATTCAATCTCTATATCATAATAATTTTAAAAAAAACAACCATGATTCAAAGAATTCAGTCCGTATTTTTATTGTTAAGCTCTATTTTTAACTTTTCGTTGTTTTTACAACCTGTTTATTTTGCTTCGCGAGTGACCGAAATGGATGCAGGCGCGACTTCTAACCCGATTTGGGCAGATGGCAAATTTAATATTTTTGATTCAAAAGTTTTAATGATTTTCTCTATTTTAGCAGGGATTTCTGCATTGGGAGCGATTTTTTTGTATAATAATCGTCGTTTGCAACAAAAAATAGCTTATTTGAGCGCGGTGGATGGCTTAGTGACGGCGGCGATGGCAGGTTTACTCTTATCGCAGTATCGGGAAGGCAATCTTTCAGGTTGGGCTTGGGTGGCAGACCTTTTAGGCGTTGTAAGTGCCTTGTTAGCAGCGCGGTATATTGGCAAGGATGAAAAATTGGTGCGCTCGGCTGACCGTTTGAGATAAGTTTCGGAAAATTGAATACGGCAGCATTAAAATTAACATTTTCGGGTCATGGCAAAATCGGAATGTTCCACGTGGAACATTCGGATTTTGTCATTCCGTCAGGGAATGACAAAAAAAATGCTAAAATCAACTTGTTTTCCCAAAAAAGTCATACATTGCGCCCCAAATTAAAACCATTCTATCATGCAAACAACCACCAAAGCTGCCGAACTCACGGCGCGGCGCAAAAAAGTCGTTCCAAATGCGATTGGCGTATTCAATCCTGCGACGGCGGTTTCCGCGAAAGGCGCGTTTCTTTATGACCTTGAAGGTCGTGAATTAATTGATTTTGCGGGCGGCATCGGCGTAATGAACGCGGGTCATTGTCCTGAACCTGTCGTCAAAGCCATTCAACAACAAGCGGCGAAACTCATTCATACCTGTTTTAATGTTGCCATGTATGAAGGTTACATTGAGTTAGCGGAGACGCTTGCCGACCTTTTTCCACATGGCAATCAAGGTACAAAAGTGATGTTGACCAATTCTGGCGCGGAAGCGGTTGAAAATGCGATTAAAATTGCGCGTCAAGCAACTAAAAAGAGTGGGATTTTATGTTTTTCGGGCGCGTTTCATGGTCGTTCGATGATGGCGATGTCATTGACCGCCAAAACGGGGAACAAAATTGGTAGTGGCCCCTTCGCTCCCGAAGTCTATCGGATTGATTTCCCTAATTTTTTCCGTTACGGGCGGGCGTTTACGAGCGAAGAAGCCTATATTCAGTACGAAATTCAAAAATTACATGATTTTTTTCTTGGATATGCCGACGCGGGCAATATGGCGGCAGTCATCCTCGAATTAGTGCAAGGCGAAGGCGGTTTTAACGTTTGTCCGCCTGCGTATGTGAAGGCGTTGCGCAACATTTGTGATGAAAAAGGCATGTTGTTGATTATTGACGAGGTGCAATCTGGTTTTGGGCGCACGGGCAAATGGGCGGCGTATCAACATTATGGAGTCACGCCCGATATTTCGACTTGGGCGAAATCGATGGGTTCGGGCATGCCGATTGGCTGCGTCATCGGTCGGACGGAAATCATGGATGCCGTTACAAGTGGTACGATTGGTGGGACTTATCTGGGCAATCCTGTTTGTTGTGCGGCAGCGAGCGCGACGATTGAGTACATGAAACAATTGAATATCAATGAGTTAGGTGAAAAAGTGGGTCAAGTCGTTCGGAAACGGTTTGAAAAATTTAAACAATTGTATCCAAAAGTGGTGGGTGATGTACGTGGTTTAGGCGCGATGATGGCATTTGAATTGGTCAAAAATGGCGACCCTGCACAGCCAAATCCTGTTTTGGCAAAAGATTTGGTTCAAAAATGTGCGGATAATGGTTTGATTATCATCAGTGCGGGGACGTATGCGAATGTGATTCGGATTTTATCACCGTTGGTGATTGAACAAAAAGTTTTAAATAAAGGATTGGATATTTTGGAAGATTGTTTGAAACAATTAATTTAATATTAAAAAAATGACGGATACGATTTCAAAAAAAACGGCTTTACGGCAAAATTATATCAACGGACAACCTTGTGACGCGCTCCATGGCAACATTTGGCAAGTCATCAATCCCGCAACTGAAGCGGTGATTACAACCGTTCCTTTCGGAAACGATGCGGATGCAAATCGCGCTGTGGACGCTGCAATCGCTGCTTTTCCGAAATGGAAAGCCAAAAATGCTTGGCAACGCGCCGATATTTTAAAAAAAGTGGCAGATATTATGCGCCGCGATGCCCAAAAATTAGCTGTAATCACCGTTGCGGAAGCAGGAAAACCGATGATGGAAGCCGTTGGCGAGTGGACGATTGCTGCACAATTTTTTGATTGGTTCGCGGAAGAAGGCAAACGCAGTTATGGCAGGACGATTCCAGCCTCTCGGAATAATAAACGCATGAGTGTTATTTATCAACCGATTGGTGTTGTTGGGATTATCACCGCTTGGAATTTCCCTGTTTGGAATGTTGCGCGAGTTTGGGCGGCATCGTTGGCGGCAGGTTGCACGTTTGTTGCGAAACCTTCGGAATATACGCCGTTGACAGCAATGGCATTGATGGATGTGTTGATAGAAGCGGGCATTCCCGCAGGTGTTGCGAATTTGGTACTCGGCGAAGCGGATAAAATTGGCAAGGTTTTATTGGAACGTCCCGAAGTCCGCAAAATACACTTTGTCGGCAGTACGAGAGTGGGCAAATTATTGATGGAGAATTCTGGCAAAACCAATACAAAATTATCTTTGGAATTGGGCGGTAACGCGCCATGTTTGATTTTCCCAGAAATGAATGTGGATAAAATGGCGAAATCAGCCGCACAAGCAAAAGTCCGCAATTGTGGACAAGTTTGCGTGTCGCCACAACGTTTTTTAGTGCATCGCCAAATTTATGATACCTTTTGCACCTTAACAGCCAAATATTTATCGGAATTCAAAGTCGGTAATGGTGCAGAACCGACTTCACAAGTGGGCCCGCTTATCAATGCGCGACAACGCGAATCGGTTGCACAAGTCGTTGCAGAATCGGTTGCACAAGGAGCCGTTTTGATGTGCGGCGGCAAAGTGCCTGCTTCTAAAACAAAAGGTTTTTTCTATGAACCGACTTTGCTAAAAGACGTGAAACGAGATGATGCGATTTTCCGAAAGGAAGTTTTTGGCCCCGTCATGTCCGTTACGCCGTTTGACACGTTGGAAGAAGCGGTACAATTGGCGAATGATACTGAATATGGTTTGGCAGCTTATGTTTGGACAAATGATTTAAAAACAAGTATTTATACATCTGAATCTTTGGAATTTGGGATAGTCGGCATCAATGAATGGGCAGCGCATGGCATTGAAGCACCCTTCGGCGGTTGGAAACAAAGCGGTTTGGGTTACGAATGCGGGGAAGAAGGTTTGCATGAATATTTGGAGAAAAAGTTAATTGCGATTGGCGATTTGTACACTACTGAGTTGTTAAAGATTTAATATGTAAATAATTGATTATCAATCTATTTTTCCCCGCAGATTTCGCAGATTTTCCCGCAGATTCTCGCGG
>JBEEMZ010000340.1:0-6269 GCA_041192405.1 Bacteroidota bacterium
TCTTTGTCAACCGAAACATAATTGCCTTGTAAATGAATGGTTTACAAGGCAATTATGTTTTGACCTGCTGTCATAAATAGATGTCGGGCATGGCTTTCAATTCCGCAATAATACCTTTTTGTTGTAACACTTGATAGGCTGCATCACTGGGATGAATGGCTTTTTCGGTCATCATTTCAGCATCTATATCTACTTTTTCCAAAATGGCTATCCCTGTGATGGGTTTATTCACGCCTGTGGAAGTGAAAAGGCACTTTTCTTGATGGAAATTTAACAATTGACGATGTTGAATATTGAGGATGATTTGTGCTTGAATATCCTCATTTTCTAACTCAATAATCACTTTCGTCCCCCCTTTGAGCTTGATTTTGCCTGTCGAGACATTGAAAATACTGCGATAACTAATTTCAGAGGTACTTTTGATGATTAAAACAGCTCTGTTGATTGCATTAGGATCGCTGAAACTATGACTATAAATGTACCAATTGCCCATAAAATGGGATAATCTTTTAATATTTGGTTCTATAGCGTGTTGGAGTGGAATTCTACTATTTAAAATTTTTGTCAATGATTCCTCCAATGAAATTTTGTGATTTGTGCCTATTGTATCAAAATATGCCTGAATGCGTTCCAAATCAATTAAGGCATCTTTTTTTACAAGTACCACATAACAGGCATACGGGTTAGACGGTGCCCGCTGCTTCAGGGCTGAAAAAATTCCCATCAAGTGTGATGAATGCTGAGAACTGCGCGTAACGTCCAATTGAACAATTATAAAAAAATATTCAATTAGACTTTTAAATACAAAAAATAAAGTAGGATTGCCTGGCATCAGATACACCTTTCCTTCATAGTTTTCTGAGATCCCATGGTAAATCGCTTGACCATTTTCATACAAAGCGATATTTACATTCGCATTTAAACTGGATGTATAGATACTTTTATAATACATTACGTATTCACCTGCATGCCTAACCATTGGATTTTGGCTTGCTACATTTTGTTGTCTTTCACTTTGAAAATCTTGAACGAACTGATACCAAACCTTTTTATCTACCTGCGGATTCGCTTTTTGGTTGGTGAGGAACATTGCTAAGATATATTTCGTTTGGTTGGTTGCCACTTGATTTTCGAGCAACTTGGCGAATCGTTGGATACTTTTCGCATCTATACCAAGATTGGTAACACTGGTCACTTGTTGGACAATCACGTTGCATTTAGAACGGGTCCAATCTTGGACAATCTCTTGGAATACGGTTGTCCAAACGTTGTCCCGTAATTTTATAAAGGCTTGATATTCAATATTTTTCATTCTTTTTTTAGATTGTTGAGTTGTCCATAAAATGTCCAATAGAAGTCCGTAATTGGTTTGAGTTGTCCATCAAAACGGTTGTAACTTGCACTCCGATTTAGAATAACCGAACCATTATTCAACAGATTATTTAAAATTTCTGCGGAGTGAAATAAGCTGTTTTACGCGAAAGCGTGAAAGCAACCTTATTTTATTGCCAAAACGAAGGGCAAAAATAACCTTTCGAGTTTAAATGACCAAATCATTGATGAAGTTGCATGGAAAATGTTGAAAAATAATTAAAAAAATTATGAATGCAAATTTTTTGCATTTATAACGCTTAATTTTGCCAATAATTAGGAATTTATTTTTTTTGAAGATAACCTTATTGTTCACCTAAAAACACAATGCGCAACTAACAATACATCCGTCAAAATTTGCTTCATAAGCGATAATAATTCAAGTGGAACCAATACAGAATTTCAAACAGTATATGTAAATAACTCATATACTAAAACTTGGGAGTTAAGAAATATTGGAACTAATAGCACTTGTTCTGCTAATGCTACAGGGGCGATCTATAATGCGTGTAGCTTTCAATTGGTATTTGATGGTTACTCTACTGACGGTGGTTCTACTTACTCATCTGCCACCGATATTTTTCAATCAGCAGATTATCCATTATTTAATATTTCAAGAAATACAAATGGTTTTGCAAGTGTCAACTATAGTTTTTCCCGTGCAGGGACTTTTAAGATTAAATTTAGAATCCAAAATACTCAAGCTGCTGGCATACAATTATTGCCTGCTTTGGGCAACACTTTAACCCTTACTGTAACTGTAATTGAATGTAATAACCCAACTACTAACCAAACGCTTAATATTACTGCAAACTCAGCACTCTTAGACTGGAATGCTGTGTCGGGTAGTGCTTTGTATGATGTCAGGCATAAAGCAACTTCTGAAAGTAATTGGATACAAAATCAAGTAAATATTAGTCAAATGAATGTCTCGAACTTGAATTGTGGTACTCAATATGAATGGCAAGCCAGTTCAACTTGCAACTTATATTGGCCATTGAATCGTATAACATTCACAACATCCGCTTGTGCTTGTAATATATCAGTGACTACTTCAACTAATGATGCCACTTGCGGACAAAGCGATGGCAGCATAACAGCATTTGGCTCAGGTGCATCAAATTATCGATATAGCATTAATGGCATGTTTTATCAAAACGCGAGCACATTTACTGGTTTATCAGCAGGTACTTACACGATTTATGTTCAGGATGCTAACAATCGTTCTTGTACTAATTCAACAATTGTTCGTGTAGGAACGACTGGATCGCCTACAATAGCTTATATCTCTGATTTTACGACCTGTCTTGGTTCTAATGTTGCTATTTTTAACCCAAGCGTTTGGGGAGCAACTTCTTATCAATGGTATAAAAATGGGTCTCTGCTTCCCAATCAGAGAAATAGTATTTTGCAATTCAGTAATGGTGTAACGGCTTCTGACGGGGGCGATTATTATCTTATAGCGAGCAATGGGAACTGTTCTACGACAAGTAACACAGCAACATTAAGTTTAAATCCGTCACCCAATGCGAATTTTACAGCATCAACGATGGCAGGCGTAGTGGGGCAAAGTATTAATTTTACAGTCAATTCCAATCATAATGCAACTTCTTTTAATTGGACGCTGATTCGAAAAAGCAATAATTCGGCGATTACGACAGGTTCTAATGTAACATTAAATTATGTGTTTCCATACGCAGGGGACGATTATAAACTAACACTCAGCGCAACGAATGATTGTGCAACGGCAACAGCTACAATGGATCCGATTCGAGTCAATCCGAATGGTTCAGTAGATTTGCCATCGTACCTTTCTTATAACATAGCGTATGTAGCCGACCCAATTAATTCTGCAACAGGTGTTTACACATACAATCATTCAATCATGTCCGTGCAAGGGATTCGGAGTAATTTGAATTTCAATTTGCATTATCAAAGCGACCTTGCAAATATCAATCGCACGATTGGTTATGGATTTCGACATAGTTTTGATACGTATCTGTCTTTTGAAAATGGTTATTGGGTTGTTAACTTCTCGAATGGCAGAAAAGAAGAATTTGCCCATTATTCCACGAGCAATGCGGGCGTTCCGTTGTATTCCATCATCAAAAATACGATCGTCCAAAATGCGAATGGCACGTTCACCTACAAATCATTGGATGAAACGGTTACCTATCTGTTTGCGGCAAATGGCACGTTGCAAAGCATTACGGATGTTTATAACAATGTAACGGCGTTTACCTACAATGGCTTATTGCTGACGCGAGTAACGGCTCCAGGTGGGCGATATATCGCCTTTACGTATTCCAACGGCTTAATTCAGACCGCGACCGACAATAGCGGACGCACCGCAACTTTTACTTATACCAATAACGATTTAACTCGAATTACCAATACGCGTACAGGTTTGTTCAACTTCACGTATCAAAACCATTTGATAACCGACATTTACGACCCATTAAACATTCATTTCATACACAATGTGTATGATGCTCAAAACAGAGTGATTCAGCAAGATTTGGCAGATGGCAGTCGTTACACGATGGCGTACAATACGACAACGGCAGGTTACAAAATGGTCACGACGGTCACGGACGCGCTGAATCGGACGCGTGTTTACTATTACAATGCCGATTTTCTGAAAATCCGCGAGACGGATGAATTAGGGAACAGCGTCAATATCGGTTACAACGATAACAAATATGTCAATAGTTTCACCAATGAGCGTAACAAGATCATTACATTTGACACCGATGCCAATGGCAATGTGATAGGCACCCATTTTGCGCCGTTGAATCGGCATACTTCGGCAACGTTCAATGCCAAGAACCGACCTACCAATATCTTGAATGCGTTGAATGTCAATTTGAGCATCGGCTACGATGCGAATGGGAATCCGTTGCGGATAGACTTTCCGAATTCGGGCAATGCACAATTGACCTATACCGCAACGGGTTTGCCGCTAACGGGCAAGGATGCCATGAATCGAAATACCTCCTATGCCTATAATGCGCAAGGCGATTTAGTTCAAATCAACACGCCGACGGGAGCCATTCGGATGACTTATGATGCCATTGGGCGTTTATTGACGGCGACCAACCAACTCAACAAGACCATTGCTATGACTTATGATGCTTGGGGCAATATCACGCAAATCACGGATGCCATGCAGCATACCATCGTCCTGACTTATGATGCCAATGGCAATCTGCTCACGGCTCGGGACAAAAATAATCATACCATTTCGTTCGGCTACGATAATATGGATAGACTCCTCCGCATCACCAATCCGATGAATAATGGCACGATGACGTATGCCTACGATTTGATGGGCAATGTGACGAGCGTGACCTATCCGAATGGAGCCGTGACGACTTACACGTATGATGCGAAATACCGTCTTTTGACGAGTACGAATCTATTAGGCACGACGCGCTATCAATACGATGCGTCGAGTAATGTCGTCAAAATCATTTTGCCCAACACGGGGGAAATCAATATCACCTACAATGATGCCAATGAACCCATGACGGTGACGGATGTGATGGGCGCGGTTTCCACCGTCACCCGCAACGCATTAGGTTTTGTGGTGTCCGCAACGGATGGGATGAATCGCACTTCGACCTATACGTTCAATAATATGAATCAATTGACGACGGTGAATCAAAGCAATATGGCAACCGTTGGTTTGGGGTTGAACCTCAATGGCGAATTAACCGCCGTCACAGACCCCAATCAGCATACCAATACCACCACGCTCGATGCGGCGGGAAGACCCACGGCGGTCTTAGACGCGGCGAATCATACCTACACCACCACTTTTGATAATGCCAATCAGGTCACGGGCGGCACGGATGCTCGCGGCATTGCTTTTACGATAACGCGCAATGACAATTCGGAGATTACAGCCATCCGATGGTCGAATGGCGAATCCGAATCGTACACCTTAGATGCCGAAGGTCAACCCACGGTGCTGTCCAATCAAAATGGCAGTTGGACGATGACTCGCAACGCCAATGATCAAATCCTATCGGTGGATGGTCCGTTTGCCAATGACCAAACCGCCTATACCCGCAATAATGTTGGTTTGGCAACCACGATCCTTTATGAGCAGGGCAAATCCGTCACCAATGCTTTCAATGGGTTCGGCATGCCGACGGGTGTGAGTGCTTGGGCAAATGTGGCGGTCAACACCTCTTACAATAGTCTCGGCGCACCTTTGACGCGCACGTTCGGCAGTGCCCTCACGGAAACCAATACTTACAATTTGCGCGGCGATTTATTGACCAAAACTTATACGAAAACGGGCGGAACCGTCTTGTTTCAACAAACCATTGCCCGCAATCTGGTTGGCGAACCCACTCAAAATGCGGTTACGCCCTTCATCATGCCGAATCTTGCGCTGGCGGACCAATCTTTGACCTACGCGGCGAATGACGCGCAAGCCAATTCGCCCTTTACGAGTGATGCCAATGGCAATCTGCTGACGTTCCCCAATGGCGTAGGTCAAGTGGTGACGGCTACTTTTGATGGCAAAAACCGCATCATCACCTTGCTTTATGGCAGCACCCAGCTCACGAATACGTATGATGTGGGGAATTTTTTGATTGCCCAAACCATCAATGGCATCACCAGTAACGTTAAATAAACGACCATTAATACCAGGCCCTACAGGCATAGCAATTGGCTTACCTGTATCACTTACAGCCATACCACGTACTAAACCATCTGTGCCTTCCATTGAAATGGTACGAACACTGTCTTCACCAAGGTGCTGTTGAACTTCTAACACCAACTTGGTGCCGTCCTCTTTGGTTAGTTCCAAAGCGTTATAAATATCGGGCAATGCATTGTCGTTTGCAAAATGCACATCCACTACCGCACCAATAATTTGTTTG
>JBEEMZ010000341.1:0-4687 GCA_041192405.1 Bacteroidota bacterium
AAATCCTTGAAATCATACGCATCCTATTTCAAGAATTTTCCAAAGCGGAAATGGCTGATGATAATAGATAATTTTTATAAATTGTTGATTATCAAACCTTTGGAAGGTTGCTATACCTAATTTATATCCCCGTAGAGATAGGGCAATGCCCTATCTCTACGGGGATATAAATTTAATATACCAAAGACTTTTGTGATAGCTATGATACACAAAGGTTCAATCATTTATTTTACAAACTTCATGCGATACTCCGTCGTAATTTTCCCAAGTCTAATTTTATCCAACTTCGGGCGAATTAAATTTCGTTTGACGAGCGAAAAATGCTCTGTAAATAATCTGCCTTCAATGTGGTCATACTCATGTTGAATGACACGAGCATTCATACCATCAAAAGTTTCAATATGTTCGACAAAAGCTTCATCCAAATAGCGTATTTTCAACACCGCAGGGCGCATCACATCGCCCCGAATGTTCGGAATACTCAAACAGCCTTCTTCATAAGCCCAAGGTTTGCCTGTTTCTTCCAACTTTTGAGCATTGATAAACACTTTTTTAAAACCATTGCGCAAAGGTTGTTTTTTATCGTCGTCGTCTTTCAACTGTTCGGTATCCACCACAAATAATCGAATATCTAAACCAATCTGCGGCGCAGCTAAACCAACTCCTGCCGCTTCATACATGGTTTGCCACATATTTTCAATTAATGTTGTTAAATCGGGGTATTCAGGCGCAATTTCGCGCGATTTTTTTTTCAAAACGGGTTGTCCGTATGCGTAAATTGGAAGTAACATTTTAAGTAATGATGAATGATGAATGATAAATGATGAATGATAAATGATGCATGATGCATGAATTATTTTATCATTCATGCATCATGCATCATTCATCATTCATCATTCCTTTGCGATATAGGCTTGCAAAATAATTGCTGCACTAATTTTATCAGTCAAACTTTTATCTTGTCGCTGTTTCTTTTTGAAACCTGCTTTTAAAATAACTTGTTTTGCTTCGTACGATGTATAACGCTCATCTTGCCAAGCAATCAACACATCGGGCAATAATTTTTGTAATTTTTCCGCAAATTGCCGAATCACAGGCAAGATAGCAGCATCGTCGCCATTCAACCGTTTGGGTTCGCCGATGACGATGCACTCAACAGGTTCTTCTGAACAATATTGTTTTAAAAAATTCAAAATTTGCGAAGTCTCAATCGTATTGAGTGGAGCCGCGATGATTTGTAACGGGTCTGTCGCCGCCACACCGACCCGCTTGAGTCCGTAATCAATCCCTAAGATGCGTGCCATATTTTTTTTTAATTCGGGTGCGAAGTTATAAAAAATCTGGTGGATTCATGCTTTTTTTATCACTTATTGGATAAGTTAAGTAATTAAGCAGGCATGAATGAATGAATAAGGTGGAAGATTAAACGGCAATTTCCATTTTGGAAAAAAGGGGTACCAATGGTAAAACGGAAATTGCTGCATAACGGCTTTCTATGTATTTGCAAATTTCAATAATTGGAATCTTTGGAATCCAGTTGAGTTAAAAATCTGCAAATAATACGTGCCGCCTTGCCATTGCGCCGTAAAAATTACGAGTTCTTGGCTGCCCGACGGCAATTTCGTATAATGAACGACTTGTCCGAGTCCGTCCGAAAGCTGGATAAAAAAATCTTTTTCCACCACCCGATTACATCGAACCGTGATTTGATTCCCAAAAGGATTCGGAAAAACCGTAAATTCTGTCAAAACAGGTCTAACAGGTTTTGTGATTTGGGGCAATTCGGGCGCAACAGGCGCAAGTGTAATGTTAGACAAAGTATCTTTGGACGATTTGACGGCTTCATTTAAGTTGCCAAAACGATAATTCCAATCTATTTTCTCCCAAGTTTCCCAAAAACGCATCGAAATCCCATGTCCTGGCACGCGCCAAAGAGAGGTTTCCGCCCCAGAAGCCACAAAAAACTCATTCAATTGACGCGCTTGCAAGGTTCCGCGTTGCAAGGAAGCGATGTGATGAATGGGTTTCGTCGCGCCCATGCGCCGATATTCCGCATTGACTTTGCGAATCACTGCCGCAGGGTCTTTCAAACCATAATTCCATTCTTCCAAATACGTCTGTGGCAAGTGCGCATCTACATACTTGTCAATGATGCCGACCGACATGCGATGTACGCTTGGATTGCCCCAAGTCGTACAATATAATTTAAAATCACTATTTGTAAAACCTTGTTTTACAGCATTTTTCTTCGCTTGGTCAAATGCTACTAATAATTTTTTCAAGTCAGCAGGCTTGTCGTCGAATTCAATTTCGAGGTCTAAAACATAGCCTGCATAACCCGTTTTAGCGGCGCGAGTCAGTACCGATGCTTGCTCTGTTTCATTATTAGGATAATTATACGACCACGCCCAAACTTCTAAACCCCGATTTTTATAAATTTCAACCGTGTGTTTATTGTTAAGCTCGGGAAATTTGCTGGCTTCATGCCGCCCGTCGGACACCTTTATATAGACGCGCTTTACACCAAGTGCCGCTAATTTATCAGCAAGTTGTGCATGCGACTTATTCGTATAATCAATTTTCCAAATCCATGCGCCAAAATGATTGTAAACCATATTGGGTCGAGCGGTATCAGCCGTTGGATTTTGAGCAAAAGCACGAGGCATTTGCATCCATAAATAACAAAAAAGAATTATTTGATAAAATTTCATTATGAAGGCGGTTCAAAGGGACGTTTGTAGCGAATGTTAAATGACTCTTAAGCAAATACTGTGCAAAAAAAATGTTTTAGTCTATACAGCCAAAGTGTTTTTTATTACTTTTGCTGCTTGAATAGGCGTTTTTAAAATCCAAAATCCACATTCCAAAATCCGAAATCGCATGGCAACTTATGAAACTGTTGAAGCGGGCAAATTACTTTTGGCAGAACCGTTTTTAGACGATCCTTTCTTTCGTCGAGCGGTGATTCTCCTTACACAACATCAAACGTGGGGCAGTATGGGTTTTATCCTCAATCGCCCTTTGGAAGAGGTGCGCGTAAGTGAATTTGCGCCGTTGCCTGATGTGGACATGCCGTTGTATTACGGCGGGCCCGTTGCCACAAATACGTTACATTACATCCACACCGCAGGCGAATTGGTGGATGATAGCCTTTTAATTGGTGAAAATATCTGGTGGGGCGGCGATTTTGAACAATTGAAACTTTTATTGACTTCTAAATTATTGCCTTGGGATGAAGTGCGTTTTTTTGTGGGCTACTCTGGTTGGGATGCGGGACAGTTGAAAGGCGAATTTGACGAAAAAACGTGGATTGTAGCCGATATGGATAGAAATTATTTATATAAATTCCCCACTGAGCAATTGTGGAGCAGCATCCTCAAACAACAAAGTGATGGACTGGCTGTGATTGCAGATATGATTGAAGAAAATCGGTTTAATTAAGTTGAAGTAGCGTTGTTCTTAATTCAAACAAAAAGTTTGGCTCATCCGCCTTTTTGGTAGAAACACATAGGAATAGAGAAAACATAGATTTTTCAATCTATAAATCATTGAAAATCAAAGCTATGTTTCATCTGTTCCTATATGTTTAAAAAACGATATTTCCTCTATTCCTATGTGTTTCCACCAAAAGACGGAATATAAGCAATTCCTTGACTCAACAACCGCGCTGTGCGAATCACACCCGATTTTAAAATCTCATTTTGGTCGTTTTTTTCCAAATAAACGGTCATTTCTCCCGACGGATGTTCAATAGAAAAGGCATTTTCATCTATTTTGGGTGGCGAAACGATGCCTTTTGCCACTGTATTGGGCAAAATACACGCGGTCGCCGCCGAAACCGCCGCCAAAACCCCAATCGCATCATGGCAAGCGTGCGGGATAAACATCCGCGTATTCACTAAACCACCTTGTTGTGGCGGCGCAATCAAACACATTTTTGGAATACTTTGGTCGCGCACATCACCCAAATTCATTTTTTTACCCATTTGTAAACGAATGATTTCCAATTGTTTCTTCAAATCTACATTGGCATCTAAGGCAACTTTGGTTTCGTTGCCCGAAATCCCAAAATCACGAGCGCGCAACACCACTAACGGCATGCCATTATCAATACAAGTCATTTCTTTGCCATCTAACACATCAATTCCGTTGCCCGTTGGGAACAAATTGCCACAAGTCGCGCCCATCGTATCCAAATAATTGCAAATAATCGGAGCCGCCGTCCCAAAAACGCCATCAATTTTAACATTTCCCGCATAATTGACTTCGCCATTCGGTGTTTCGACGATAACTTCGCAGACTCCGCCCGTATTCAAAATGCGAATCATTGCCTTTGTCGTCGGATGCGTCGCAGGAATCATGCCCGATTCGATAGCGAAGGGAAGCACACCCGCAAGGATATTGCCACAGGTTTGAACGGTCGAAACACGCCCTTTCCCCATCATGCCTTGAATGAAAAAGTATTGTAAATCAATGTTTTGCGATTCGGACAGGCTGACAATGGCTACTTTGCTGCTCAAGGAACTGCCCCCGCCTAAACCGTCAATCTGCCGCAAATCGCCCCGACCAACACCTTCCAAAGCGGCTAAAACGGTTAGATTTCGGCGTTGTTCATCAACGGGCAAATCGGCGGCATTGAAATATAAGCCTTTGGAACTGCCGCCGCGTAGGTGCATATATGGGATTT
>JBEEMZ010000342.1:0-4671 GCA_041192405.1 Bacteroidota bacterium
ATATAAATTGATTATCAAGAATTCTTAAAATAGAAGCCCAATCCGAAATCCACCTTCCGAAATCCACAATCCGAAATTACAATTATGAATCGTCGTGAAGCAGTGCGCCGCGTCGCGCTTATGATGGGTGGTACTTTTTTTGTCCCTGATTTTGCAGATGCATTAAACAATTTAATACCGAGTAATGTTGATTTCACGTGGACGAAAGCGCAAGAAGTCCTTATTGCAGAAATCGCAGATACCATCATTCCAACCACGAATACACCTGGTGCAAAAGCGGCGGGTGTTGACAAGTTTGTTTTGAAAATGATGGCGGATTGTTATGAAAAAGAGGTTTCGGCTAAATTCATGGTGGATATTCTGAAAACGGATACGGATGCACAAACGACATTCAAAAAAGCGTTTGCTGAATGTAATACCGCAGAACGCACTCAATTATTGAAAGTTGTGGAAAGTGAATTTAGTGAAGCGCGTAAGCAGAAATCGAAAGATTTAAATTATTGGGGCATTATGAAGGAATTAACGATGTTAGGTTACTTTACTTCGGAGATTGGTTGCACTCAAGCCTTGCGGTACGAACAAATACCAAGCAGGTATGATGGCAATATGCCTTATAAAAAAGGAGATAAAGCCTTCGCAGGCTATTAAGAAAAATAAAATTGCTGAATTTGCAGCATTTTAATAACCTCTATTTAGTTAACAAACTTTTCATTATCAATTAGTTATAAATATTTATCATGATTAATAAATATTTTTTCGCGCTCGCTCTACTTCCTGTTGGATACGCCGCGCAAGCTCAAGCTCCTGCGATTCCTGCAGATGTCACTGCGTTGTTGAACAAACATACGTGCGTGACTTGCCATAAAGCGGATAAAAAAGCAATCGGCCCGTCTTTCACGGAAATCGCAGCTAAAAAATATAGTAAAAAACAATTCGCGGCATTGGTGAAAACGCCTGTACCTGCAAATTGGCCTGGTTTTATGCCAATGGCTCCACTGCCACAAGTACCTGTGAAAGATTTGAATAAAATCGCGGATTGGGTAAAAACATTGGCACATTAATTCAAGTAATGATGAATGATGACTTGTAAGTACTTGGACGAAATGTGGTATAATGGGTATAACAACCTTTGGAAGGTTTTAAAACCTTCCAAAGGTTTGATAATCAATTATCCTTACTTCGACCCATTACTTACAATAAATGGATCATCCATTTATTGTACAATTCATCATTCGTCATTCAAAAATATCTCCCGTTTCAAATTTATCATATTGAGTTGGGCGATATTGATGAAATAATTGCAATAATTCAGCAGGTTCACTTGCAAAAAGTGCATTTGCGCGATATTCAGCTTGCAAAAAACCATCTGCGGTCATTTTATCTAACATGCGCCGCAAATCATCGTAATAACCGTCCACATTCAGAAAACCAACGGGAAATTTTCGATTTCCTAAAATCGTCATGGTTAAAACCTCTGAAATCTCCTCCAAAGTACCGTAACCACCTGGCATTGCAATAAATCCATCGGATAAATTTATCATTTTTGTCTTGCGCACAGGCATATCTTCGACAATTATCAATTCATGAATACCGTTATGTTCCACTTCTCGGTTCATCAAAAAAGTTGGAATCACACCGATTACATAACCATCATGCGCCAATGCTGCGTCCGCAATTACGCCCATCAGCCCTACCCTACCCGCGCCATAGACTAATCGAATGTTATTTTGAGCCAATAATTTGCCTAATTCGGCAGCTTTTTCGGCGTAAATCGGTTTTTCACCGCGCATCGAGCCGCAATACACGGCGAGCGATTTGATTTTCATAAAAAGAATTCGTTTAAATTATCCAAAATTAAATAACGGTCTGGAAGCGAATGGAATAGATATTAAAATTAATCCTATTGCAATTGCAAACCAGATAAAGGCGGTTTTATGAGCGCCTTGTTTTTTGGCTTTGATGCTGCCGATTTGGGCAATAATAATTCCTAATATCATCCCAGTTTGGTGTTCGACACCCCAAAAACGAAGATTTTTGTCTTTCATAGCGGCACCAAAATTTTGCATAGCGGCTGCTGTTATCGGGCTGACAAAATACAAAATGAGTCCAAGAACCAATTGTAAATGCAGAAAACCCATGAAAATAGCATTCATCCGTTTATCCGAATCGGTAAAAGCTAATTGTTTTTGCCAACCCGTAAAAGAACGAAATAAGGCGATAGCCGCCGCAATTAATACTGCCCAGCGCAGCCAAGAATGAATGAGTAAAAGAATTGGATACATGTGTAAGCAATCAATGTTGGTTTTAAGAAAAAATTTGAAGTTGCAAAGAAACGATTTTGATACGAATTGAACGAATAATTTGCGAAAAATTTGTGCAATTCGTGGCAAAAATTTGGTTTTAAAGCCCAATAATTTCGCCTTCCGTACAAACGCTAAATCCTTGATTTACAATCATTTGTCGCTCTTTCGTCTGCCTCAAAACAGGGTTCGTATGATTGAAATGAATAAATTTAATCTTACTTTTATCAAGCGATTTTTCAAATAAACGCATCGTTTCTTCTATAAACGGATGTGGAATTTCACTCATATTTCGATTCGGAATTTCACCATTTTGATAAAAAGTTGCGTCTAATAGTGCAAAATCCACTTTTCCAACCTCTTGAACAATATTGCGCTGCCATTTCGACCATTTATCAATATCGGGAATAAACATTACTTTTTTGTTTTGAGTTGAAATCACATAACCCACCGTTTCCGAAAATTCATCCCGATGCGGCACTATAATCGGCTTAATATGAATATTTTTTGACAATTCAATACTCGAATCTGCCGTCAAAGGCATGATTTGAATGTTTTTTAACTTTACTAATTGACTCCAAGGCGCGTTATTTTCCAAAAAAGTTTTCATTTTGGGCATGGCGAACACAGGCATTTCTTTCGCGCCCATCGCCTCTCGACCAAGATACATCAAACCCGTGTAATGCCCGATATGTGCGTGCGTCAACAAAATACCATTCATTGGTCCTGATTTATCAGCAAGATGCTCGCGTAACAACCGTTCTTGCTCCGTAAAATCGGGCGACGCTTCCACCATAAAAACTTGTTCCGTCGCTCTATCCACAATGCCAAGACAAGTCACCTTTTTTTTAATCTCTTTGCCTTGTGCAACAAATGCGCAGCACGATTTCGCACAATGTGGATGCGGATAACCTGCATCTTGCGCGACACCCAACACAACAATATATTGTTTTGCTTCACTTAATTTTAAATCTATTTTTTTTTGCGTATTGCAATTTAAGCAAAATAAAATCACAACCCACAGTAGATTTTTAAATAACGTATTGGTTTTTTTCATCTAAAATTTAATTCTACATAAATAGGAAAATGATCTGAAGGATATTTTAAATCCTTAGAATCGCTCAAAATTGCATATTTTTTGACAACAAATGAAGATCTTTTTGAAATAAAAATATAATCAATTAATTGAGTTACTGGCTCATTGTATTTGAAACCATTAAAACTGCCTCTCGGACCAAAAGGTTTTTCAATAGAAGCACTTCTTGTATCAATCATAACCGTTTTCAAATCCACAATTCTATCCGTATCGGGTTCCGAATTCAAATCGCCCATGAAAATAACAGGGTAATTTTTGGTATTCACTGAATTAATCGTGAAAAGAATCAATTCAATACTTTTGGTGCGTGCCACTTCACCTTGATGGTCTAAATGAGTGTTGAAAACCCAAAAATATTTGTTACTTTTCCGATCTCTCAATAAAACATAGGTGCAAATTCGATTAAATGCAGCATCCCAACCTTTTGAAATACTGTCAGGCGTTTCAGAAAGCCAAAAAGTATAACTTTCGACGGCTTGAAATCGGTGTTTATTGTAAAAAATATTCGAAGATTCGCCTTTACCAACCCCTTCCCTACCAACTCCAACATAATCATAATGGGTCAATCGCGTCGAAATATCAATGACTTGATTCGGCAATGCTTCTTGAATTCCAAAAATATCAGGTTCGTAAAATCGAATTTGGTTTGATAAATAGTCTTTTCGATACTTCCAAGCATTACCGCTATCCACTGCTGCGTCTAAGCGAATGTTGTAAGTTATTAATTTTAAGGTCTGCAAAGGTTGGGATTGTCCATAAAGTTTGGTTAAACATAAAAAAAGGAATACACTTGAAAATAATAGCTTGTTCATCTTATGAAATTTAAAGTTGGTAAAATTCGCCACAAATTACAAGAATTTCATCAATTAAAATACATTTTTGAACGAAAACCACATCAAAACATTAAAATAAAATGCAACATCGTTTTAAAATAAAGAATAAAAACTTATGTTATTTTTATAATACCAAGTGTTAAATGTAACTTTGCAATTATTTAAATTAATTGAACTATCATGGCAAAATTTTTTACAATTAAACAGTAATAGAAGAATAACATATCCAAAAATCTAAACTTTTCATTCAGCGGTTCCGCTACCAAAAAATCATGAATTTTTGTGCAAAAAATTTGCCATTTTGAATTTTCGGCCATTTTGAATTTTTAAGATAAAAATTTTTTTTGTAAAAAATGAACCATTAGCCAAATTTAAACAATCTTTAAAAGATTTTAAAATATTATTGAATATACAAGCTTTAAAAGATAAAAACGTTTTGGCG
>JBEEMZ010000343.1:0-4670 GCA_041192405.1 Bacteroidota bacterium
TGCCCACTTTTGATATTTGCGCCAAACGGCGGACGACGTAATACGTATTCTGTTGATGCTGAATGATTTGAATCTACTTTTAACCAATACGTCAAATTGATATGCTTGATATCGGCTTCGGTCACTACGCCATCATCATAACCCGTGTTATCAGGCTGAATGTAGGTATAATTGTTCCAATCCCTTCACGGTTCGCCTTTGTTTACGCCATCCGTGAAGGTCTTTATCGACATCTGTTTGAGGAAATGTTAGCTTGTGTCCATGCCGCGAAATTACGCGAACGGAAACATCCAACCAAAGGGGTTGAACCTGCGTTAAGTGTTGAGGATCAACTACTTATAACCGTGATGTATTGGCGCGAATATCGAAGTCAAGGTCATTTGGCAGTCGATTTTGAGGTTCATCAAAGCACCGTGAGCCGAACGATCCGAGCAATCGAAACGATTTTAATCCAAAGCCGCCGTTTTTCGTTACCAGGGCGCAAATCGCTTCGGACCTCCGATGGCACTTATGAAGTCGTGGTTATGGACGTTACCGAAACGCCAACCGAGCGTCCAAAAAAAAACAAAAGCGCAAATACAGCGGCAAAAAGAAGCGACACACCTTAAAATCCCTCTTTATTATTGATGCGAAAACGAAACAAATTTTGTGTGTTTTAGTCTCGAATGGAAGCGTTCATGATTTTAAAATGCTTAAAAGCAGTAAGATACATATTGAAAAAACCATTAAAATATTAGCCGACTCGGGCTTTCAAGGGATTCACAAAATCCACGCACATTCGGAAATTCCACATAAGAAGACGAAAAAAAAGAAACTTACAAAGGAACAAAAAGAAGAAAATCGAAAATGAGCGTGGGAACGAATTGTGGTCGAGCATGTCAACAGAGCAATGAAAATTTTCTTAATTTTAAAATATCCGTATCGAAATAAGCAAAAACGGTTTGGACTTCGGGTCAACTTATTGGCGGGGATTTACAATCGAAATAAACCGCGAATCTTGAACTCAATATGGCGGAACGCGGAAATTGCTGTTTCAAACCTTCCAAACGGTGTATCTAATTGATTATCAGTTATTTAGCTAATTGAAATCAAAAATCATTTCCGTTTTAGATTTTTTTCCTAAAAATAAAATCACCGCCATTACTCCCCGCATTTGGCAAAATGCCCGCTTGTGGCACTAAATGCTCACCCATTTGCATCACAGGTTCCTTCACTTGTTGAAAAAGTGTGCCAACACCTAATTTACTTCCCGTATTTTCATGCAATTTTTCCAACAAAACTTGAATAAAATCACTGGCATTTGGCACTTCCGCCCGATGCCCGCTACTGATAACCAATCGAGCCGCAATTTTTTCGGATGGTTCTAAATCCTGTGGTTTTAAACGCGCTGTGGGCATCGGCGATGCTTCAGCATCGGGCGTAGGCTGCGGAATCGAATCCCGTGACCCTTTTTTGCCCGTGCCCGCGCCGCGATTCAATTGACTCCATTTTTTAGTAGTCAATGTAGGTTTAAGATTGCCAAGTTCTTGGTTAGCGCGTTTCGCTTCGGCATCCGTCGCATTGTCCAGAATGAACGAACCACCATAACACGCATCTATAATGGCTAAAAAATGTTTCGTTTGCAGCGTATTCACTTGATTCGAAAAATGACTCGCTGATAATTGCGTTTTTCGATCCACGCCTTGTCCGTCTATCGGCACTAAATAGGCTTTTTTTTGAACTTTGTCATAATCGCCATGCCCCGCATAAAAAAATAAAATGCGCTCTGTGGAATCTTTATGTTCGGTTAAATCGGCTAAGGCTGCATTCATTTGTTCCAAATTAGCGTTTCGGAGCGTGAATATATGCGAAAATTGATATTGCTCCGATAAAATTTTAGCTAATGTATCCGAATCCGAAATCGGACTGGTCGGATGTTGTGCGGAACCTTCCAAACTCGCCCATTGTTCTGATTGATAATCATTATTCGCAATCATTAATCCATAATAGCGTATGGCGGTCTTCGTCGGCTCATAATAAATGGTCACTTCATTGGTTTTTAGGTCGTTTTCGTTCCGAACCGTCAATTTTAATACGTTTTTACCGCTTTTTAAAGCGATTCCTTCCGATAAACGCGTACTGAAGACCTCTTTTTCAAATTTTTTGTTTTGAATGGTTTTGTCATTTAACGTCCATTCTGCCGATTGAAGCGCACGATGGCTCACTATCGTTGCATTCATTTTGATTTTGTCATGGACGGCACCTTTTTTAAACGGTGATTCGATGATGATAGACAATTTTTCAATAATTGCCAATACGCCCCAACCTTGTTCGGTGCGAACCCATGCCATGCCTTCGGAGCAAGGTTGCGCATCTATAAAATCACCTGTCCGAATGATTTCGCCTAACTTATTGATATACAACCATTTACCTGCTTTTTTGACCGCCGCAAAACCTTCTGAAAATCGTGTTACTACATCATATTCGTATGGAATCGCCATTTTTCCCGCTTCATTGATATAACCCCATTTTCCTTGTTGGCGCACTGCTGCCAACCCGTGCGCAAAAGGATGTAAGTCATATAAATTTTTATCGGCTTGGTCGCCACCGTTATTTAAATTTTGTACGGTACCATTTTTAAACCAAAAAACCTTTTCACCTTGTTTGTTCAAAAACGCTAAATGCGGAATGGTATCCGATATCGGCGCGAAACCGTTTGAAAAATTGGCTGCATAATGTCGCCCTTTTTGGATTGGAATCGCCACTTGATACGATTCATTGATGTAACCAATATTTCCAAGCGTTTTATCCCAAACCGCCGCCAGACCTTCTGAATAATCATGAATGATTTTGTAGGGAACGCTCGTCCGTGAACCAAATTGATTGAGGATATACACGTGGCTGCCATCCAATACCGCCGCCCGATTGTTTTCAAAAGAACGCGCCCCATTGTATTTGCACGGAATGCGCTCCTCGCCATCCGTGTTGATGTAGCCCCATTTGCCATCCACTTGAACGGCTGCTAAATCATTTTGAAAATCAGCAGATTGTTCATATTCGCCAAAAAGGTTGCCGTTGACGCTCCGATATCGCCACCAAACGCCCAATCCTGATTTGTGCACGTCGAAAACACGTGAAAAACCGTGTGAAACGGGATACGCATTGAGATAACTATCCTCTGACAAACGCATTTGTTTGTCTAAAAAGAAATAGCGTTCTTTTTTATCCACCATTTTCGTCACGACTGAAAGCCCACCCGAAAAGGGAGCTACTTGTTTATACGTTTTGGAAGGCGGCAAAAGCCAAGGCAGGTTTTGTGCAAACAAATTTGCATAAACCATTGATAAACAAAGTAATAGAAATATTTTTCTCATGTCGAAATAGTTGGTTAAAAGTAATATCCTAAATTTAAATCTACACCATGTTGTGGTGTGTTGCGCGTCGGCACGTCGTAGGCAATCCAAATATGATATTCTGCGAAGGAAGCATCCATTTTGAAAACAGGGATTTTCATTAATCCAACTTGTATTTGCCAACGATTGGTTGTATTCCAACCCATGCCTGTCCATAAGGTTGGCGTAATGGTTGTGCGACAATTGATTTGCGCATGCAACGGATATTTAACGCCCGCGCTCAAATAACGCATCGCTACACTTAAATTCACATTCGTAAACAAACCACGATTCGGATTTTCGCCCCTTAAACTCCCTTTTTGAGTCCAATCTGTACCAAGATTGGCATTATAACGCGACCGTAACACATATTGAAATAATAGATTCGTTTCTGTAAAACTCGTGTTATCTCGCGCTGCGTATTGACCGCCGCCCAAAATGCGATTTACGCCGATGCCCAAATACATTTTTTCAAGATGCACCGCCGCCGCACTCACGCCGACCACATTGTAACTGGATTGCGCTAAATCGGTTGCAATAGCAATTTTAGGGTCATTTCCATCTCTGTACGTCAATTGATTGAGCCGTTGCGATGAAAATCGGTAGCCTAAGCCGCCTAAAAGTCGCCAATTATCATCTAAAGCCTTACCAATGCTGAAATGGACAAAGGGCGATGTGATTTGAACCACTTCCAAATCGCTGTACATCACGCCGCCACCGATTTTCAAACCTAATTGATTCGGGTCCGAAATTCTATCCGCCGTGACAATGCCCGAATTGACAACGCCTGTTTCTGGAAAGATTTCATGGCGCGAACTTGCATTCAAATACCAACCCAAAGATTTTTTATCTTCTCGATGTCCTTTTTCGGGACTCGCGCCGCCGCGCTGCCTATCAAATTTGTCTAAATAGTTGTAGGGCAAGGCGGTCGGTTGAAAGGGAGTCATGCTGTATTGAAACAGCGTTTGCGCAGGAGTCACTTGTGCGCCTAACCGCACCACAAGCGCACAACAATAACTGCAAAAAAGTATTTTTTTGAACATATTCATTTGTTTTTTAATGTTCCTAAATCGTCTTCCTACCAATAGGGTTTCGAGATTTTGTCCTAAATTTCACGAATTAGCACTCATAATTCGTGCTAATTCGTGAAATTCGTGGTAAAATTGTGGATATATTATTTTTTCCACGTTCCTAACCAACTTACACTACTGAGTTGTTAAAGATTTAATATGTAAATAATTGATTATCAATCTATTTTTCCCCGCAGATTTCGCAGATTTTCCCGCAGATTCTCGCGGA
>JBEEMZ010000344.1:0-4653 GCA_041192405.1 Bacteroidota bacterium
GAAAGATGGCTACATCGAACGCTGGGATGCGCGACGCAATAAGGAATTTTTAGATATGATTTTTCAAGTGCAAGGCGCAAGGCGTTTTGGGGAAGCGGCTATTGGAACAAATTATGGCATTACCAAAATCACCAAAAACATTTTGTTTGATGAAAAAATTGGTGGAACGGTGCATTTAGCGGTTGGCAATTCGTATCCGCAAACGGGTGGTAAAAATGAATCGCCTGTGCATTGGGACATGATTACGGATATGCGCGAAGGCGGCGAAATTTATGCGGACAATATTTTAATCTATAAAAATGGACTTTTTGTAATATAATTTGTCCCGAATGACACGAATTTTCACGAATGAGTAGCTCCATTTGTGAAAATTTGTGCAATTCGGGACAAAAATTTTATTCAATATAATTATCAAATGATATATCAGATTTCAAAAACCAATCCTCATTTGAATGGCACAATTCGCTTAGATGGCTCCAAAAGCATCAGCAATAGATTGTTGATAATCAAGGCATTATGTTCCGAACCATTCGAAATTTTAAACTTGTCCACTTCAAAGGACACGGTTACGTTACAAAAACTTTTAAATCAAAAAACGCCTGAAATTTATGATGCAGGTGCGGCAGGTACAACCTTTCGGTTTATGACCGCGTATCTCGCCTTGCAATCGGGAACGCAAATTTTAACGGGTTCTGCCCGTATGTTGCAACGTCCGATTGCTCAATTGGTGGAAGGTTTGCGCGGTTTGGGTTGCGATATTGAGTATATGGGCGCGGAAGGTTATCCGCCACTCAAAATTAAAACGCCTAAAATCAAAGATTTTACCAAATTAAATATTGATTCTGGTGTGAGTAGCCAATATATTTCTGCATTGCTGATGATTGCGCCGACGCTACCACAAGGTTTGGAATTAACATTGGAAGGCAAAATTGTTTCGTTGCCATACATTCAAATGACGTTGGCGTTGATGCAAGATTTTGGCGTTTCGCACGAGTGGCGCAATAATACGATTGTCGTTCCGTCGCAAAATTATCGCGCACCCGCGCCTACGTACACGGTGGAAGCGGATTGGTCTGCGGCATCCTATTATTACACATTGGCAGCATTTGCACAAACTGTTGATTTGAAATTAAACGGATTGTTTAAAAAGAGTTTACAAGGAGACGCGGTTGTGTCTCAAATGGGGGAATCTTTTGGAATTCAGAGCGTTTTTGAAGGCGATGATGTGGTTCATTTGACCAAATCGGGCTATCCAGATACCGATATGTTTGAATATGATTTTATCAAATGTCCTGATATTGCCCAAACATTAGCCGTTTTAGGCGCGGGAAAAGGCGTGCAAACCTTGTTAACAGGTTTAGAAACCTTGTTTATTAAAGAAACGGATAGAGTTGGCGCATTGATGACCGAATTGGCAAAAGTCAATGTTTGGTTGAACAAACTGCCCAAAAAGTTTTCGCAAAAGAAACAAAAAGATTTTTATTTGTTGGAAGGCAAAGCGGAATTCAATGAAATTCCAACTTTTGACACGTATGAGGATCATCGAATGGCAATGGCATTTGCGCCGCTTGGGCTGCTGCATCCGATACAAATCGCTGAACCAGAAGTCGTTGTGAAATCGTATCCTCGTTTTTGGGAGGATTTAAAAACATTGGGTTTTGAAATAAAAAATGTTGGAGTGGCGGTTTGAGAAAAATCGTAGAGGCAGGTCGTGACCTGCCTTTTTTAAATTAAAAACATAATTATTTATAAATCATTGATAATTAAAGAATTGTAATTTATTTGAAAAGGCAGGCAGGTCACGACCTGCCTTTTTAAAATTAAAAACATAATTATTTATAAATCATTGATAATTAAAGAATTGTAATTTATTTGAAAAGGCAGGCAGGTCACGACCTGCCTCTACGGTTTTAATGGGTTGCTGGAAGCACGGACTTAGGAACCGTAAAATGAAAAGTCGTACCTACATTTTCCGCGCTACTCAACCAAATTTTCCCACCTAACTTACTAACAATCTTTTTACAAGTCGCCAGACCAATCCCAGAACCATCATATTCACTCCGCGAATGCAGGCGTTCAAATAAATTGAAAACTTTCTCTTGATATTCTTTTTTAATACCGATTCCATTGTCAATCAACTGAAAACGATGTTCATTCGCACTTTCATCGTATTGAATTTGAATAATCGGGGATTCATCTTTGCGCCGAAATTTGATAGCATTTGCAATCAGATTTTGAAATAATTGAGTCATTTCTGTTGAAGAAGCGTTCAAAGCAGGTAGCTGATTCAACAAAACAACCGTATTCGTCTCTTTCATCGCCATCATTAAATTATGAACCACCACAAAAATCGTATCATTCAAATCCACTGCTTTAATTTCACCCGTATCGTGTTTGGTGAGGCGCGAGTAAGCAAGCAAATCATCTAATAATCGTTGCATCCGACTCACACCGTCGGTGATGTAAAACATAAATTCTTCCGTACGCTCATCCAATTGGTTGCGCAAACGGCGTTTTAACAATTGCGTGTACATGCCAATCATGCGCAACGGTTCTTTCAAATCGTGCGAAGAAGCGTAAGCAAAATTTTCTAATTCTTGATTCGAATCCAATAATTTCGCTTCAAACTGGCGTAATTCGAGGGCTTGACGCGCCAATTCTTGCTTTTGAAGTTCTAATTCTTGCTTTTGAAGTTCTAAAACCGCTTTTTGCTCACTCAATATATGAATAGTCAATCGTTGACCATTCTCTGAAATAGAAACAACCGCAAAAACAAAGCAACTTAAAAAAGTGTAACTTGTAAAGTAATACAAATTATCAAATTGGCGCAATGTTTCGATTCTGCCTGCCATATCAAGTGGTTCATTCCGATAGATGCCATACAAAAATAGTTCTAATACAACCATCCAACAAAGCCCTGAAATCCGATTCGCAAACAATAAAGCAATCAGTGGCGACACTACTAACCATAATAAATTGTCGGAATATAATCCGCCTGTACTCGGCACATAAGGCGCGATGAGTAATATCCAAATTACTGATAATAAATTACCAGATAACAATAAACTTCCGTATCGTTTGAAGATGTACACTAATGCGAATAAAGCAATATAAGCCCCTATGACAAAAGGCATAGGACTCATTGGAATGCCGAAACTAATCAAAATGGTGATGTTTAACATTCCCAAAAAGGATAATAAATGGATATAAGTTAGCACCTTCGCTTTTTGCAAAAGCAATGGCGTTGTTTTTAAGGATTCGGGAATGAAGTAGGTTATAAATTGTTGGAATTGGAGCATTGGAATTTTGGACATTGCGTTCGCTTTGGGTTTAGTTAGTACTGACCATGAATGCAAAATTTCATGCCAAAAATCAAGTATTTTTGAGTTGATTAAAAAAAAATGCAATAAAATAATGTCTTTATAAGAATTTGATTATCAATAAGTTATGAAAACAAAATGTAAACAGTAGTAGAGATAAGGCATTGCCTTATCTCTACATTATTACGTTATAGAGATAAGGCAATGCCTTATCTCTACATTATTACGTTATAGGCTACATAGGCGATATTTAAAAATTATATACAACTTCGCTTTCCCGCAATACAATATCTCCCGATGACTCCAATCGCCGAATAATCTTCTCCAAATTGCCATTCATACCAATTTCTTGATGGTTCAATAAGATATATTTTTTCAAATCATCCACTTCGGTCGGGCGAGTAGCGGAACGAATTAATCGCCGAATCGTTTCCCGTGCTGTATCATCAATCAAATTGCCTGTTACCAAACCATTTGTTTGAATTTCAGCAGTCGCATGAGATATAGGAAGGGTGGTTTCTGCCTCATCCTCCTCCTGTTCCATTTCAATTTCTTTTCTGGAGAGGGATTTAGAATCATTTGGCGCGTCCTCCTGCGCAATATTGGGCTTGACACGAATGCAATTCCGTCCAGAACCATTGATAAATCGTACCAAAGGGTCTAAACTCACATCGTTTGAAAGCACAGCAAATTCAATATCGCCTGCAATTTTTTCATGAAGTTTTCCCATGAAAAAGCAAATATGATAGTTCAAATCGGCAGTATGAACCAAATCTTCTGTCGAAAGGGAGACCCATTTAACCTGATTGCCCATTTTTTGCATGTCTTTGACGAGGGCAAAAGGAATCATTGTGACTTCTTCGGGGATGAAAACGAAGACTTTATCACAAATTTTTTCTATTTTTTTAAATTTAATACGGGTTAGGGTGTCGAAATCTACGAATATGTAGCGGCGAACGGGCGTATTCATAATATGCAGCTAATTTTATTGTAAAAAGGGTGAAAATCGGTGTGCAAAAGTAATGTTTTTTTAGAATAAAAGTTGTATTTTGACTCCAAACAAAGGTTTTTGCTGCGAATTACGGTTGTACTCACGCATACCGCCGCCTGTTGAGCCTTTGCGGGTGGGGTTTTAGGCGTGAGAGGGGGAGCAGAGAGCGATGCTTTTTGGGGTTTGATTTTTTTTGCAAAAAAATCAAACCCAAAAAAGCATCGCTCTCTAAAAAAGCTTAAAAAGCCCCTTCGGAGAGAGATGATTTTGATTTTTGATTTTTTTTTTGCAAAAAAAAATCAAAAATCAAAATCATCTCTCTCCAACCCCCTCATCTTCTGG
>JBEEMZ010000345.1:0-5141 GCA_041192405.1 Bacteroidota bacterium
TCTCGCGTCGCAACCGATTTTGCAGAAGTGATGACCACAGGATTTGTAGCCGTACCTGTAATTTCAATCTTGCCGCCGCGCTCTACAAGCAGACTTGCATAATTTTTAGGCGTAACCGTTGCGTCAGCAATTGCCCGAATCACCGTTCCCGCAGGAATGACTAATTTTCCGCCCGAACGAACAACTATAAACCCTTTTAACAAATATGTTTTTGTGGCATCTAATGTCAAGGTACCTATAATGTCTTTTTCACCCACTATCGGCAAATTGCTTAACATTCCATTCAATGTTGTGGTATCATTTGGTTCGGCATAAGCGGTATTTTTGGGGTTAAAATTTGTCCAACCTGTCGTCCAATCGTCCGCAGCAACCGCAGATAATGCACCTACATAACTGGTTGTTTTAAGTTTTGTAACACAATTTGTTTGCGCCGACATCGGTGCGATGAACGAAAACGCACAAAAAAGGGGTAAAAAATTTTTCATTTTAAAAATAATTGTTTGATTAATTAAGAAGATCTAAGTGGCGTTCCATTTTCCCGCAGATTTCGCAGATTTCGCAGACTTATGGTTTCATCTGCGAAATCGTTGATAATCAGCGTTTTAAAAATTGTACGTAAAATTCAATGCGCCTGTAAAACCATTGTTATATTTCAAATCCGAATCTTGATAGAAAACCAAATCTTGATGCAACAAATCGCCTATCGTTAATTTCAAATTAAATTTTTTAAAATGCTTACCGATTTGAAAATCAATCACTGAACGCGGATTTTCATAAATATCTTGACGCGTTGCGCCATATTTCGCGTCAACCCCTACATACGCAATCCGACGACCTACGCGATTCATCACAAGACTACCCGACCAACCATTGTCTGAATTGTCATATTGCAAACCCGCATTGATGATGTAAGGCGATTGACCTTGCAACGGACGATTCAATTGCGCTTGCGTACCCGCGTCGAAAGTCAAAACCGATTTCATTAAAGCCAAATTTGAAAAAACAGCCATGTTTTTAAAACAATTGTTTGGATTAATGAAATCTAAACTTTTTCGCATTTCCAATTCGACACCATATATAGTAGCCGATTTTTCATTGCGGAACGTGAATGTTGTAAACGGTTGCGTCACATCAATACTCATTTCAATTGGGTTTTGAATCGTTTTGTAGAAACCGCCAACCGAAATAATTTGATTTCCCGTTAAAAAATATTCCGCACGAGCGTCAAAATGATTCAATTCAGCGATTTGCAAACCCTTATTGCCTCGAATTTCTGCATTTTTGTCAAAAACGAAGAATGCAAACGGGGCTAATTCTCGAAATTCAGGGCGATTGACGGATTTGTAATACGCCGCCCGAAGGTTTATCTTTTCAGTCAAATAGTAAGTGGCATTCACAGAAGGCAACAAAACACCTTTATTAATTGCCGCAATATTTTGAACGGTCGTCGAATTGCTCACGTTTAAATCCATTGTTTCATAACGCAATCCGTAAACTGCCCGCCATTTTTCACCATATTTTTGGTCTGCCATCAAGTAACCCGCCTGCAAAGTGGATTTGCCATCGTAATTATCCAACTCTTTGGAAGTCTTCTCAACCAAATATAATTTGGATGCGCCGATATTGTTGCTGCCCAAATCGGTTGTCGGATTGTACGTCAATTCGCCAATCACCCCATTATAGACAAAACTCCGCGCCGCAAAATGCCGATTCCGAGATTGGTAGAAATAACCTGCTTTAAAATCTATTTTGGTCTTATCAAGGTTCAACGATTTGGTGACTTCGGCGTTACCTCCAAAAATATTTTCCGTTAAATCGGACGTAAATCTACCCGAACTGGATTTGAAAAAATCGCCCGCAGGTAACATATAGTATTCAAAATCAGGCGTTTTCGTATAACTAACAATTCTATAATCAGGCATTCTGCGTCGGATGCTCGAAAAATTCAACGCTCCTGTGACCGTAAAACCATTATCCAAAATCTGTTTTGCCGAAAGAATACTATTGTACAAACGGTTGTATTGAATCATATTCGTCGTGCTTTGAACCGTCAACGCATCTGAAATATTTCCAATACCAGTTCTTTGAATGGTGCTATTATCCGTATTGATATTCAATAAGTTACGAAAATTCACTTGCGTTTTTCCCGCCATATAACTCACATTGAACAAACCGCCACTACTAATATTTTGTTGAAAATTTTTGTCTTGTAAAGCAGCCACTTGTCCCGAACCATCATACGTATTCAAACTATTTGTTGCTGTTTTGAATGTATTTGCGTAGTTGAGCGCGAACAAAACACCCAATTTTTGATGGTCAGGCAAGCGAATCGGCAAACCTAATGAATATGCCAATCGCGTATTTGGCATCGCATTCGAGGTCGTGCTTGACCAATCATTGTTAAATTGTTGCGAAAGCGCAGCCAATTTATCTTTATTGCCAATCAATGCATCTGTCGGGATGTCTCGTTGTGCACTTACAAAGTTCAAATTTTCACCAGAATATGTTTTAAATTGTGTAAACGGTTTAAAAGTCGTCAACGAATGGAATTGAGTACCAATCGTTAAAGATTGCGTTTTTTCTTCTGGAACGGCTTTTGTATTGATTTTGATGATGCCGCCGCCAAAATCACCCACCAAATCAGGCGAACCCGACTTAATAATGGACAAATTATCAATCAAATTGGCAGGAACGACATCAAATGCAAAGGCTTTTCTATCGGATTCCGTCGAAGGCAACAACGCGCCATCCAAATAACCCGCATTATAACGGTCGTTCATGCCGCGAATAATCGCAAATTTATTATCTTGAATCGAAGCACCCGTCACGCGCTTCAATACGTCGGAAGTCGTGCGGTCAGGTGTTTTTCTAATTTGGTCTGACGAAACACCATCGGATAATTGAGATGCTTTTCGGCGTTCAATCATCATCGCCACTGCCGTTGAACGCTCCACTTTTGCCGTAACGACGACTTCTGCAATCACATTTTTGGATTCTGCTAAAACTTGATTCAAATAAGTCGTTTCATTTTCCTTAATCGTGACCTGAATTTTTGTAGTCTCATAAGAAATAAAACTAATAACAATTGTATAAGCTCCAGGTGCTAACGGAAGATTATAATTGCCATCCATATCTGTAATAGTGCCATTTGTCGTATTTTCAACGACGACTGCGGCTCCGAGTAATGCTTCTCCATTTGCTTTATCAGTGATTTTTCCTGCGAGTTGACTTTGCGCAACGACGCTGAAAATCAATAAAAAACTAAAAATGGTTGTAAAAATGAACTGCTTCATGCTGAATGAGTTTGATTAAATAATGATGCAAAGTTCCGTTCCGAATGTTAATTCCACATTAAGTCAGCATTAAGTAATTGTTAAGTTATGTTTAATCGTTTAAACCATATTTTTATTTTACCAATATGAAATGAATCTAAAATGAAGCGTCGTCACAAATCACCGTTTTCGCTGTGAAAAGACAGATAAATACCATCAGGAATGTTACAACTCATTGATAATCAAGTTATTAAAAAACGCATCATTCATCATTTATCATTCATCCTTACTTTAATTGAATTTTAAGTGCTAAAAAAACAACCAATCTAACCAATATTTGTTAGAATTGCGCCGTATTTCAGCAATAAAACGAAAAACGGGGCACAAACCATGAAATTTAAACGAGTCATACTTTGGTTTCGACAAGATTTGAGGTTGCATGATAATGAAGCCTTATTAGAAGCCATTAAAAATAGTGATGAAGTGATTCCCATTTATGTCTTTGATGAACGGGTTTTCCAAAGCAAAACAACGTTTGGTTTCCCGAAAACGGGCAAATTTAGGGCAAAATTCATCCTTGAAAGTGTAGCCGATTTGCGGCAGTCGTTGCGGCAGATGGGTTCTGACCTCTATGTGCGCGTCGGCAAACCAGAAGATATTTTATTCAAATTGGCGAAAGAAGCGCGTACCACTTATTTGTATTGCAATCGAGAACGAACGGCAGAAGAAGTCAGTGTTCAAGATAATTTAGAAAAAAAATTGTGGACGATTGGACAAGAAATTCGTTATACACGGGGCAAAATGCTGTATTATACGGCAGATTTGCCGTTTCCTGTGACGCATACACCTGATATTTTCACTCAATTTCGCAAGGAAACAGAACGTATTACGCAAATTCGACAACCGTTAGCCGCACCAACGAGTATTCCGCCGCCGACTTTGCGATTGGAAGCAGGTGACATTCCTACATTACAATCGTTTGGTTTTCAACCTTTTGAAGTTGATGAACGTTCTATGTCTCCGTTCAAAGGTGGCGAAACAGAAGGTTTAAAACGGTTACGCCACTATTTTTGGGAAACAAACGCCGTCAAATCGTATGAAGAAACGCGGAATGGATTAATTGGTGTGAATTATTCTTCTAAATTTTCCCCTTGGCTTTCGCAAGGTTGCCTATCGCCTAAAACCGTTTATTGGGAATTGAAAAAATATGAAGCAGAACGCGGCGAAAATAAATCTACGTATTGGCTTTTTTTTGAATTACTCTGGCGCGATTTTTTCCGATTGATGGGCAAAAAATTTGAAAACAAAATATTTCAAAAAGGCGGTACGCTCCGAAAACCCGATAAACGGTGGACAGATGATGAGCGCGTTTTGCAACTTTGGACGGAAGGCAAAACGGGTGTGCCGTTCATAGATGCGAATATGCGCGAATTGGCGGCAACAGGTTTTATGTCAAATCGCGGACGACAAAATGTTGCCAGTTTTTTAATCAAAGATTTACACGTTAATTGGGTCATGGGCGCGGAATGGTTTGAATCTATGTTGTTAGATTATGACCCGTGTAGCAATTATGGCAATTGGAATTACATCGCAGGTGTGGGCAATGATCCGCGTGAAAATCGTTATTTTAACATTCTGAATCAAGCACTTAAATATGATTCAAAAGGCGAATATGTTAAATTATGGTTGCCTGAATTGAAAAATATTCCGATGGATAAAATCCATCGTTTAGATACTTTAACGCCCGAAGAATTGAAAGCGGCTGATATTGACGTAAGTTCTCTTGGCCAGCTCAATTGGCCATTGATCGACATGATTTATTCGCTGGTCGTGAAAGGTAGCCAAGCCGAACAGATCTGGCGACAGCTG
>JBEEMZ010000346.1:0-4574 GCA_041192405.1 Bacteroidota bacterium
AATCATCAAAGTCACGTTTTGCAACAAACCCGCCGTTTTCATATCATCATAAAACGCTTTTACCGACTCCGAAACCTCTTTCCAAAGGTTTTGATGCTTCGGTTTTTGATTAACATGTGTGTCGAAACCGCCAAGACTCGTGTAATAAACGCTCGTCGGCAATTCTCCTTTAATCATCCGCGCCACCCACGACAAATTCATTGCCAAACCATGTTTGGGATAAATTGGCATGCCTGTTTTGGTTTTTTCCAATGCGGATTGAATTTGATCCGAACCTTCAAATGAACCTATCATTAATTTGCGTACAAAATCCAAATTTGGATGCTCAATAATGGGGTCATCTTGACCCGATTTGAGTGCTTTCAACTGTTTTTCAAACCGAATCGGGTCGGTCATCGTGAGTGAATGCGCCGCCTGCCCGCGCAAAGCAGGTGCGTCAATGGAATCAATCGTCATGCCGCCAATCGGGTCATCGCCTTTGCAAGCCGCATCCAAATATCGCCCTAACCAACCTGTGCTTGAATATTCAGTACTGCCTGTTGCCGTTTGCCAAATCTCAACGCTCCGAAAATGAGAACGATTTGGGTTCGGATAACCAACATTTTGTATCACACTGAGGTTGCCATCTTGTGCAATTTGGTGCATTCCCGTCATAATCGGATGAAAACCCATACCATTTGCGATTTTCAATACATCCTTTTTAGGAATGCCGATATTGCGCCGATATTCGTAATATAATGGATTTTCGTAAGGTATAAACGTATTTAAACCATCGTTTCCGCCATTTAATTGCAGCGTAACGACGATTTGGCGATTGCCAAGAAAGCTATTTTTGTACAAATCGGAAGGCAATGCGGTTAAAAATTCTGGTAAAAACAACATGCCCCCCGTAGTTGTACCCACTATTTTTAAGAAATTTCTTCTACTATTCATAACTAAAACTTAATTTTGTCAACCATGAATTACACGAATTAACACGAATCAATAAAAAACAATTCGTGTTAATTCGTGTAATTCGTGGCTAAATGATTTGATATTCAGGTGATTTAAAAATAAACTCTGCCAATCGCGTTACGCTCAGATGTGCATTTTGCAATTTCGGGTCAAAATCATATTTTAAAATGCGTTCCATATCTTGTTGTAAGTCTTTACTCACATCAAAAAGATGTTTACCGCTTAATTCATTGATAATCAATTTATTATTTATTGCATTTTTGTCCCAACGCAAATTTGCTTTAAAATTTTGAATTTTTTTAGCATCCAATTCAACAAATTCTCTTTGGTCTTGCTCCATCATTTCCTTTTCTTTGAACTTAAAATTGCTAAAATTCTTGCCCGAACAAAGAATCGAAATCACCCCAACGCGTTGCAATAATTTTTGCGCACTCAACCAAGTTTTTCCGCCGTCCCAACCTTTGACATTAGGCGGATTGAATAATTCCATATTTTGCTCCCTCAAATACTGATAAATGCTGCGCATCGGCATATCTGTAATTTGGAATTCGTGAAAAACGCCTAATAAAAAACTCAATGGGTCTTTAATTTTATCGCCTTTTGAATTCATAAATCGTTGATCCACAACGAGTTTTGTCAAAAATGGTTTGATTTCAAAGTTCTGTTTTTTCAAAAAAAGCGCGTATTCATCAATCAATTGTGATGAAGGATTATCCGAAACAAAAAATTTCAATAATTTTTCGGTCAAACGATGTGCTGCTTTTGGATGTTCAAAAATGAGGTCAACCAAATCTTTGGCTTTCCAATTCCCCGTTTTGCCGAGATACGTTTTTTGCCCATTATCTTCCAACGGTTCATAATATTTGCCGCCATTGTCGCTAATATTCAAACCCGCCAAAGCCGCAGCACCTGCTTTAATGTCTGATTCCGTGTAATTTCCTGTTCCGAGTGTAAATAATTCCAATAATTCCCGACTCAAATTTTCATTGATAGCCCGCGCCCGATTTTGCGTATTATCCAAATAAATCAACATCGCATTATCATATAAAACCTTGATAGTCAATGTTTTAAAATTGCCAAATGCGTTTTCTCGAAACAAATTATTTTGTTGATACATGCCCCAAGTAGATTTCACTTTCTGAATACTTGAAACAAAATGATTATGCCAAAACAAAACCATTTTTTCCCGAAGTGGAAATTCGGCGAGATACATGCGTTCAATCCACCAATTTTGTAATCGAATCGTGCGCAAACGCTCTGAAATTTGGACAAGTTTTTTCTTATCCTCATTCATTTTCTTCATTTTTCTGAATTCTTTAATATTTTTGGGCGCGTCGTCCAAAAAATCGGGCATATTGACTTCAAAAGTTGCATCAAAACTGCGTTTTAGAAAATCTTCTGAACCCATTTGACGAATGCTGTCCGCCTGCGCATTGGAAAAACCCAATCGCTGACTTAAAAAAAATTCATTTTTCATATTTGTGGTGGTAGGTTTTAGTTTTGGATAAGATTGTTTTGTAAAAGTTTAAAAAGTGAAAGTTAAAACTTCCTTAAATAAGGGATGATAAAGCGACAATTTTCGAAATAGGATGCTTATAATTTCAAGGATAAAAAGGATGTTTTCAGTTGAAAAGCGTAAATATTAATCTAAAACATCCTTTTTATGCCTGAAATCATAAGTATCCTATTTCGAATTTTCTTAAAATGAATTAATGATGGTGTAAAAATCGTCCGCTTTCAAAGATGCGCCACCAATCAAGCCGCCATCAATATCTGGTTGAGCAAAAATTGTTTTTGCATTTGCCGCATTACAACTTCCACCATATAAAATACTGATATTGTCTGCAATTTCATTACCATATTTTTTGCGAATTACTTTACGCAATTCAAGGTGCATATCTTGCGCTTGTTCGGGGGAAGCGGTCAAACCAGTGCCAATTGCCCAAATTGGTTCGTATGCAATCACAATTTTTTTAATATCCACATGTGAAAGGTGAAATAAACTTTCTTTAATTTGCGTCGAAACATATTTAACATGTTTGCCTTTTTCCCGAATTGGCAACGGCTCGCCGCAACAAAAAATCGGAGTCATTTCTTTCGACAAGAGCAAATCCACTTTTTTAGCAATCATTGCATTCGTTTCTTTGAAATACTCACGGCGTTCGCTATGCCCGATGATAACATGTTGAATATCAATGCTTTTAATCATTTCAACAGAGATTTCACCTGTAAATGCACCGCGCTGTTCGTGATGACAATTCTGTGCAGCAGCATATAATCCTGTTTTATCGCCCAAAACCTGACGAATATTTTGCAAATAAACAGCAGGCGGTGCTAAAATAACGGTCACATCCGAAGGCAAAGTCCGTTGTGCCATATCTTTCGCCAATGACAAGGCTTCCGAAGCGGTTTTATTCATTTTCCAATTACCCGCGACTATTTTTCGACTCATTATGCTTTTGTTTTTTAAGACACTTTGTTTGAAAGTAATTTTTTTGACCTGCAAAATTAGCCTTTTTTGATGAAAATGTTAAAAAAAAGTAATCATTGCAACGCAATTTCAAATACCTTTGTGCGCCATTGAAAGGAAATCATTTTTATTTTAAAATAAAATCTAATATCTAAATGCCACATAACTCATTCAAAGACAAGGCAGAAGCATTCACAAGATTATTAAAAATCATGGATGATCTGCGTGAAAAATGTCCTTGGGATAGAAAACAAACAATTCATTCTTTGCGTTCCCTAACGATTGAGGAAACGTATGAATTAGCGGATTCGATTGCCGATAACGATTGGAAAGGTTTGAAAGAAGAAATTGGAGATGTCTTGTTACACTTGATTTTTTATGCAAAAATAGGGGAGGAGCAAGGAAAATTTGATATTGCGGATGCGATTCATGCAGAATGTGAAAAATTAATTTACCGACATCCACATATATATGGTGATGTCAAAGTTGAAAATGAGGAAGATGTGAAGCGAAATTGGGAACAATTGAAGCTAAAAGAAGGCAAAAAGTCCGTTTTAGCAGGTGTTCCGCGTGCATTGCCTGCAATAATTAAGTCATTTCGGATGCAGGAAAAAGCAGCAAAAGTAGGTTTTGACTGGGAAACAAAAGAGCAAGTTTGGGATAAAGTTCAAGAAGAAATAGGTGAATTAAAAGAAAAAAATGGTGGTTTGCGTGGTTGCATTGGTCACACCTACGCTCGAGTAGTATGCCTGGAGACGTGGATCCGTGAGATCTGTGACCTCATCAGCACACTCAGCGACAAAGTCTGTGAAGATCTTCTCCGTAACAGGAGGAAGAGTGATGGCAGGAGGAGTCACTACAGGGACAACAGGAACGATCGTCGTGCCACTCGTCGTAGTGACGACCGGTGTCGTAGGGGATGCGGATGATCCGCCACCTCCACCACCACCAGATACTACAGGAGTACAGTCATATCCGTATCCATATCCACCTTCGTATATCGGAGAATATCCGTATGCACCACCAGTACAAGACTGCCCAGAGAGGAGAGTCGTACTAAAAGTACCAAATACGCCAGAGGCGATACCGATACCTGCAACGCTGGCGATCGTACCGAGTGCGAGGACTCGAGAAGAAAGAAAAGCCATAA
>JBEEMZ010000347.1:0-4555 GCA_041192405.1 Bacteroidota bacterium
ATTCTCGCGGATTTTCTTTTTGAGTCTCTATTCTGCGAAAATCTGCGGAAAAATCTGCGGGAAAAAAACATATTACAACTTTAATAACTCAGTAGTGTATATCGGCATAAACAGCGTTTATTTTTGTACAAGTACTTATCTCGGCAAAAGTGAGTCAATTTTTCGAATAGTCCATTAAAAATTTACATACGCGCTACCAAATTTTGATAGATTTTCAAATATTGTTGTGCAGATTGCTCCCAAGAATGATCCAGTTGCGTAATCCATTGGCGCAATTGCGCAAATTTTTCTTTTTGTTGATACAAATTTACGGCTCGATTTAATGCAATTAAGGCTTCTTCTTCATTAAAAGCGTTGAATTGAATGCCGCAACCATTGGTTTCATCAATATCTTTCACGGTATCGCGCAAACCGCCAACGCCCCGAACAATCGGAACCGTCCCATAACGCAATGAATATAATTGATTCAAACCACACGGTTCAACCCGACTCGGCATCAATAAAAAATCCGCACCCGCGTATAAACGATGCGATAATTCTTCATTATACATCAAAGCCGTGTCAAAAACACCCAGATAATGGCTTTTCATACGCATCAACGCGTCTGAAACAGCAGGTTCACCCGTTCCAAGAATGAAAAAAGCTGCTTGACCGCCTTCTTTTAAAAAACGATGGATTAAATTCGGTAATAAATCCGCCCCTTTTTCGCCCACAAGTCTGCCAATGAAGATAATCAAAGGCAAATCGCTTCTCAAATGAAATTTATGTGTAATAAATGATTTTGAATCGGCTTTCCAATGTTCTAAATTACCATTTAAATGCGTCCCCAAAAGTGGATCCGTTTTTGGATCCCAAACCTCTGTATCAATGCCGTTCACTATGCCAACCGATTTTGCGCGTTCATTATTAATCAACCATTCCAATCCGCCCGAACTGCCCGCACGCAACTCTTCCATATAACCTGTCGAAACGGTGGTCAATTGCCAACAACATTTAATACCTGTCGCCAATGGATTAATCATGCCGTCCCAGTCCAATAATCCAGTCGCATCTCTGTCAAAATCGGGTAACATAAAGGTTTTTCCCCAATTAAATGCGCCATGATACTGTCCATTATGAATGGTAAACACGGTTGGAATATGCGCTAATGCCCGATATTGTGGACAATGTTTTATCATAAACGGCACTAAACCCGTGTGATGGTCATGGCAATGAAACACATTATAAGGATTATGATGTAAAAGCCATTGTAATACAGCTTGTTGGAAAATAAGCCATCGTTCCAAATCATCCCAATAACTATGTCCTGTTTGTGGGTCATTATAAATGCCTGGTCTATCAAAAAGGCGCGGTATATTCACCATATATAGCGGAAAACCCAACGAATTGTTTTCACATTTTTCAATCACAAATGCGACTGTCCAATGCGCCATTCGGATATTGCCATGAAAAACAGGTTCATAAGACTGGTCATAAATCCATTTTGAGCGATATTTTGGAATGATAACCGCCGTTTCCGCGCCTAAATCGCGCAAATATTTGGGCAATGCCCCTGCTACGTCGCCGAGTCCGCCCGCTTTCGCAGCAGGATAACACTCCGCACTAATGTGTAAAATTTTCATTTGCTGGTTTCTGACTTGCTTGTAAAGGCGATTCTATGAATGCCTTTTGAATATGGTTTAGAAATATAGGATACGATTTTTTTATAAAAAACAGTATCTGTAACAAAATCAACGTTTTCTAATTCAAATATCAAAATAGGTAAATCTGTTTCTGATTTAAAATAGTTGAAATACGCATTTTGAATTTCCATCAAGTAATCTATACTAAAATTTTTTTCATAATCACGCCCTCGTTTTTGAATATTAGACATCAACTGTTTTACGGGACGATGCAAATATACTAAAAGGTCGGGTTTCGGAAAAGTAGCATTCAAAACGTTGAACAAACGTTTAAACAAGCGGTATTCTGCTTCGGTAAGGTTATTTTTAGCAAAAATCAACGTTTTGATGAAAAAATAATCCGCGATACTCACCGTATGAAACAAATTGGGTTGTGTAAGCGATTCTTGCAATTGTTTATGCCGTTCAGTCATAAAAAATAGTTCGACCGAAAAAGCATATCGCTCTGGGTCGTTATAAAAAAGCGGCAGAAATGGATTATCCGAAAATTGTTCCAAAATCAAATGGCAATTCAATTCCGCAGATAGCATCTCGCAAAGCGTCGTTTTACCCGCGCCAATATTGCCTTCGATGGCGATGAAACGATAAGAAAACATTGTATAAACAATTGATTTACAGTATTTTATGAATTTAATCTTCAAAAATAGATACTTCCAATGGATCGGTGCAACTGAAATAAATCTCCTCAATAGGCAATTGCAATTCTGGATGAATATCTTCTCCTGCAATTTCCATCAATGGAATCAATACAAAATTGCGCTCATGCAAACGCGGATGTGGAATGATCAAATCAGGCATTTTTATAATTTCATCGCCCCACAAAGCGATATCAATATCCATTAAACGAGGTGCATTTTTGTCGGTGCGCACCCGTCCCATTGTTTTTTCGATGTTCAAAATTTGATTTAAAACATTTTGTGGTGTCAACAAGGTTGACACTTCAATCGCCTGATTCAAATAATCCAATTGCATTGCAACAGAACTCTTACCCCAAGGTTGCGACTCGTACAATCGGGATACTTGTTTGATTTTTCCAATATGTTCGGCAATAAGGGTTTGAGCGTGGCGCATATTTTCCACCCGATTCCCCAAATTAGAACCCAATATTAAATAAATTTTGCTTGATTTTGACATGATTGTGGTATGATTTTAAAAAAAACAAGCAAATGTAGGCATATTTTGAAAATTAATGCAATCAATCTGTACTTTTGCGCTGGATAATAAGCCACGAATTGAACGAATTGATACGAATGATTAATGAAAATTCGTGTCAATTCGTTCAATTCGTGTCCCAATCACAAGCATTTATTTTTTAATTGACTAAAATTCGACAAAAATGCGTCATTTTGCATTGATTTTACTTGCATTTGCAGGTTTCTGGCTATCAGCCTGCCGCAATTCAACCCCTTCAACGGAACAAAAAAAATCTGCCACAGATGCCAATTGGTGGAAAGAGGCGATTATATATCAAATTTATCCCCGCAGTTTCAAAGATAGTGACGGCGATGGTATCGGCGATTTAAAAGGAATTATTTCCAAATTGGATTATATTAAAAGTTTAGGCATTACAGGCGTTTGGATTAATCCTGTTTTTGCGTCGCCAAGCAAAGATAATGGTTATGATATTTCTGATTATCAAAATATTATGCCTGCATTTGGCACGATGCAAGATTATGACACCTTGTTGAAAGGCATGCACGACCGTCAAATTAAGGTTTTTATGGATTTGGTTTTGAATCATTGCAGCGATGAACATGAATGGTTTAAACAAGCGCGTACTTCGCGAACGAATCCATATTATAATTATTTTCATTGGTGGCCTGCTGAAAAAGGAACGCCGCCTGTTCGTTGGAGTCATTTTGATGAAAAAGCCGATGCTTGGGAATTCAATAAGGCAACAAATTCGTATTATTTACATTATTTTGCTGATTTTCAACCCGATTTGAATTGGGAAAACCCTGCTTTGCGGCAAGATATTTATAAAATGATGCGTTTTTGGTTGGATAAAGGCGTTGATGGTTTCCGTTTAGATGCGTTGGCGTACATTTCAAAAGATACGACTTGGCAACCTTTACCAAAAGAATATAATGGGAGTTGGCCCATGTATTATGCGTCGGGCCCGAAATTGCACGATTATATTCAGGAAATGAATCGTGAAGTTTTAAGTAAATATAATGTTGCAACGATTGCAGAAGCGGTTGGAGACATTCCGCGTGTGATGAAATTCGTGGATGAAGACCGAAAAGAACTCAATATGGCATATCATTTTGAAGGCACAGATTTAGGTTATTTGCCGAATGAGTACAAAATGCCCGACCCAAAAGGCAATAATTTGTTGGAAATGAAGCGGATTTATAGCAAATGGGATTCCGCATTTACAACAAAAGGTTGGGGAACGATGTATTTAGCGAATCATGACCAACCGCGTATGTTGACGCGTTGGGGCAATGACGCGCCTGCTTTCCGCGATGCATCGTCTAAATTGTTGACGACTTTCATTTTAAGTATGCGGGCTACGCCATACTATTACTATGGCGATGAATTGGGCATGGATAACATTAAATTTGATAAAGTTGAAGATTATAATGACATTGAATTATTGACAAATTATACGCAAGTCAAAAATAAAGGGGGCGATTTGAAACGCTTTTTGGAAGGCATGAAAATTGCTTCGCGGGACAATGGGCGTACTGGTTTTCAATGGGACAGCACTACAAATGGCGGTTTTACGACTGGAAAACCTTGGTTGAAGGTGAATCCGAATTATACAACGGTCAATATGGCGAGTCAGGATAAAGATCCGAATTCGATTTTGAATTATTTTAGAAAAATGGTGGCATTGCGCAAGTCTAATAAAACATTGATTTATGGAA
>JBEEMZ010000348.1:0-4548 GCA_041192405.1 Bacteroidota bacterium
ATGATGTTTATGTGATGGCACATCGTTCTTCTGAAATCCGAAATCCAAAATATGTAATGTTTTGATAATCAACACATTGCGAAATCTTTAAACCTCATTCTATTTAAAAAAAGAATTACAAACCAAACCAGCTAAGGCAAAACGAAAATGGAATCAACGCCTACATTGCGCCGTCGTCGTGGACACGGCAGTATTATTTTATTCGTATCAATTATATTAATGTCATTTAATATGCGTATTGATACAAGTAAAACCTTCCCTTTGTGCGATACAACGCATTTGACTGTGATTGAAAATTTTAATGTGTTGCATCACAATTCAACGGGTTCTTTAATTTTCAGAGCTAAAATTGCGATTGATGCGGACGGTTCGCCTCGCGCCTATCATCCTAAAAACATTGGTTTAGATGACAATTCTCGCGCAAGAGTCGCTACAAATGCGCATGGCAAACGGGTTATTCAGAAAAAAGGAGACCCTTATCCTGGATATTACGTCTCGACGACCTCTTTGCAGAATCCTAAATGCTCTAAAAGTGACCCGCACCGTTATGTGGATTCTGAAAAAATACCTTATTTTGTCATGCCCGAAATTTTGATGTGGCCAAGTAATATTCGGGTTGGTGATATGGCTTATGTTTATAATACCAAAACAAAAAAAGGTGGATTTGCGATTTTAGCGGATATTGGTCCGACGAATCGGTTAGGGGAAGCGTCTATTGAGTTGGCGCGAAAATTGGGCATTACGAATCTTTCGCCGCGTAAAGGTGGTTTGGGGACACCTGATATTATATATGTTGTGTTTCCAAATTCAGGTTTGGGCGAATATCAACATCGGACTGTTGCGGATATTGACCGTATTGGGCGCGATAAATTGAAAAATGTGGGAGCGAGTGTGGTGGATTGTTTTTAAGCAAATGATGAATTGTATAATAAATTGATATTCTAAGTAGTTGGTTCGTGAAATAGTTAGTTAGTCTATTAGTTAAATTATTGATTATCAATGGTTTAACTAACAAACTAGCTGACTATTTCACATCCTAACTACTTACTGAGTTGTTAAAGTTGTAATATGTTTTTCCTCGCAAATTTCGCCGATTTTCGCACCAAAAGGCTCTAAAAGAAAATCGGCGATAATCTGCGGACAGGTTGAACGAAAGACTAAGGCGGGTGAAATGACCATCGCAAGTGGTGTTTGAGGCGGCGGTTGCTTCGATGAATAACATTTTTTCAGAAAAAGGATTGAAAAAAAAGCTACTATGAAAGCGAGTGCAGTTGTTCGTTTACGCATTGTAAATGAATTCATAATAATTAATCGTTATTTTTAAAAAATTGATTAATAAATAGTTATAAAGTTGAAATTTTTTTTTTACAAAACACTTGTATTTTATGCATTAAAGGCATACCTTTGAAAAAAAACAGATGTACAACTGAATAATTTTCAATACTTTGTCGTTAAATACTCCGATTGCAAAACTATGAGAAATTATTCAAAAAAACAGTTGTTTTAAACCAATTTAATCATACGACGCATTTAAACGGAACGAATTATGAGATTGCTTGTTAAATCCTTGCTCGTGACGACTTTTCAAGTCGCCTGCCTTTCCAACATGGCTTTTGCTCAAACGGTTGCCCTCGAAAAAGCGGATAAACAATATGAATTGTTTGCTTATGCTGCGGCTGCGAAATCTTATGAATCCTTTTTGGAAGTCAATGAGGATACTTATGGCGTGATGGCGCGGTTGGCAAATTGTTATCGGCATCTCAATGAGCCTGAACGGGCTGCTTCGTGGTATGCGCGAGCAATTCAAATGAAGGTTGACCCGAATGTGTATTTGCATTACGGTCAAACACTTATGACATTAGAGCAATACGACAAAGCGGCTACGATGTTTAAAAAGTACGCCAATAGTGATTTGAAGTATGAGAAAACGGGTGTCCATTTTATTCATAAAGTGGAATTTGCTAAAAATCATGAAACACCCGCGCCTTATGATTTGCAGAATGCCAAATTTAATACGGCATCTTCCGATTTTGGGGCTATTTTGTATCAAAATAAAACGCTTTTTTCTTCCACGCGCACCGATTTTAAGCGCAAATTGGAAGGAAATAAAAAAGATTGGACGGGCGCGGCAAATAATCAATGGTTTTCTGCCGATTTTAACAGCGATAAAATTGCCTTTTTCAAATCCGACTTAAAAAATATTTATAATGATAGTCATGCGTCGTTTTCCAAAGATGGTAAAATGGTTGCGTTTACGCGCAATAATTTTGGCGACGGTGAAAGAATTGCCTCCAAAAGTGGCTTGGAAATGGCGATTTATACGGCGATTGTATTGCCAAATGGCGATTTTTCAGATGTAAAAGCGTTTCCACATAATGTTGCGGCGACAGGTTTTCCATGTTTGAGTGAAGATGGCAATACCATGTATTTTGCGTCGGATAGACCGAATGGATATGGCGGTTTTGATATATATATGTCGTTCAAAAAGAATGATAAATGGTCTGAACCGCAAAATTTGGGCAATATTGTGAATTCGGCAGGCGATGAAATTACACCTTTTATACAAGGGGGGCAATTGTTTTTTGCGTCGGATTGGCATAATGGTTTTGGTGGATATGATGTGTTTAAAACGGAGCCCTTAAATGGTTTTTGGGCAGACCCGATTAATTTAGGCAAAGGTTTGAACTCTATGGGAGATGATTATGGTTATTATTTCGATGCGACGGCACGTAAAGGTTTTGTTACATCAAATCGGCAGGGCGGAAAAGGCAAAGATGATGTTTATTTATTGAGTTTGAATGTGAATTCGGCGTACATCGCGTTTTACGATGAGGAAACCAAACAGCCTGTGAATGTTTATGGAAAGGAAATAGAGGTGTTGCAAGGTGAGGTTGCTTCGTTGAAAGTGGGCAAAGGTGATTTTATATACGAATTTAATAATAATCAAACCTTGATTTTACGCATTAAAAAAGTGGGTTATAAGATAGACACTTTCAGCATTGTGCCAACCGAATCTCAAGGCAAAACGGTTGAATTAGCATTAAATAAAATTCCAATGGATGTGCCGACGGAAATGAGTGGCAGTTATGTTGGAACGGTCAAAGATGGACGCACGGATGTACCGCTTGCAGGTGTCACGATTACCTGTACGAATCAATCGGATAAAAAATCGCAAACTACCAAATCCGATAGAAATGGGAAGTTTAATTTTAATTTGGCTAAGAATATAAGTTATATTTTGACTTTTTCCAAAGAAAATTTTACGATTGCGCATAAATTGTTGAAATCAATGGAGGGCAAAGACCGAATTGCGATTGGCGAAATTCGTCTGGAAGCAGCTGCGACAACGGCTGTTGTGGCAACGATTGTAAAAGATGTGCCGAAAGAAAGTCATAAAACGAGCCTTGTTAACACGCCAATTACGCCCGTTACGCCACAAATGACATTGAAAGGTCAAGGTTTTTCGGTACAATTATCGGTGATTGCGGCAACGCAAATGCTGGATTTAACGCCTTATGATGGGTTAAAACCGTATGGAAAAATTTATGCAGTGCCAGAAGATGGTAAAACAAAAATTCGTTTAGGCGTTTTCAAACATCGCGCAGATGCAGAAGCAGCTTCCAAAAAGGCGGCTGAAAAAGGTTATAAAGGGACGTTTGTATTGGATGAGGTGAATGCGGAAGCGATTCGGAAGAATACGATTGCCGCTAAAAGTGGCGACAAAGAAAAAACAGAAACAGAGGTTATGAAGCCAAATGCGTCCAAAATAATGGATAAATCCTATAAAGTGCGCATTGCGGCATTCAAAAACCCTAAATTGTTTGATGAAACACATGTGAAAGATTTGGGCAAAGTGGAGCAAATCCATGAAGGCGATGTAACGATTTTTGTAATTAATGGGATTAAATCATTGGATACAGCGCGAGAATTGCGCGGGAAAGTGCGCACCGCAGGTTATAAAGATGCTCGAATTGTGATTTATGAGAATGATTCATTTAAATTTGTTGAATAGTGAAAAAGGATTTTATGCATTCGTTTTTTTATGGGCATTATTTGGAGGCATTACCGTTCAAAAAAATACCCGCGATACCAAAAATTTTGAACCGAAATCATTTTCATAAAAGAGACGGTTCTGCAAAGGCACACTTTGCAGAACCGTCTCTTTTGTAACTCATTTCTCATCATGGATGTTGTAATGCCTTTTCTAACCGATTCGCCAAACGAATAATGGCATCTTTTTTCACCAAAACGGCTATCCAATCTTTCGGAATCGCCTCCAAACCGTAATACAAACCTGCCAATCCGTCCGTTACACAACCTGTTGTATCAGTATCGCTGCCCAAATCATACCCTTTGCATAGGCTTTCCGCCAAACAAAACGCTAAGGAACTATCATCCGACCAAGTACCAATTGGTTGTTGGTGCGTTCCAAAACCGCGCATGGTCGTTACAGGATTTTGAGCAATCCGTTCCCGACTCCTAAATTCAACAGGTACACCTAATGCGTCCCCAATGCTCAATCCTAAAAAAGTGGATACTATTTTCATT
>JBEEMZ010000349.1:0-8781 GCA_041192405.1 Bacteroidota bacterium
AAAAAACGGTTGAAACAAGGCACTAACGACAACTCCCCGCAAACCCCACCCGCGACGGCTCGACTGCGGGCAGTGTGCGTTAGTGCCATCGTTTCTCGGTCATTTTTTATATATACATAATATGCAACTGGCTTTCAGTTAATTAGTTATGACAAAGTTGTGAATTTTCGTGGTGGTCAAGTTGGATTGATATGAATGGATTTTGAGGCAAAGCGATGTGCACAAAACAACGCTTACAAAAAAGTTTACAAACTGTATAGACTACAAATTTCAAACGTGCTGTATAAATAACTTAGCAGCCTCTAAAAAAGAGAGGTTATCCCAAACGAGATAACCTCTTTAAACTAAATACGCCCCTCGTGCTGATGGCTATCTTCTATCTTAATGCTCATGATTTGACCCGTTTTGCAGTCATAATCAATACCCATCAAATAATATGCAGGATAGTTATATCGATTTAGATCCCAATGATAGACACGTTTCCTGCACAAGAGGTCAAAGTAAATATATCTAAATACCAAATGACAAGTTGTATCTGTTCGAACCTCATTGGGTATCATAGATATTTTCCCGTTATCATTATGTCGGTATGTAGGAAATAATTCTTGTATATCTTTTTTATTCAATGTAAGTATGCACGTTTTATATACTTTTATCAAACTATCTAAGGGTACTGTTGTCACATAAACACTATCGTTCTTAAAAACATAAGTAGATTTAAAAATGTATTTCCTAAGACTATCTTTGAATCCAAAACAAGCCATTGAATTGGTATTAAGGATGTTTAGTTGAAAATGTGCCTAAAATTAATCATAGCTGCGGCTAAATGTAACCATGATTTAAAATGGTTGGACAACACTTCAAATCGAACTAAAATTCGTTTGTAAGTGTCTAACCAAGCAAAAACGACCTCAATTTTAAATCGAAATTGATAAATGTAATCACTCATATATCGATATTCTTGCTCGATTTTCTTGGAATTTCGCTTATTTTGCTTAATATTCGCAATTATTTTTTGTTTTTCTACGAAATCAAGAAAGGCTTTTACATCAAACCCTGAATCCGCATTCAAATGCGATAAATGATAATCAATTGCTTGTTTATCCATTGATTTTAGCATGGTTTGCATCTGTTCAACGATTTCAAAACTATCATGATGATTGCCACTAATACAATCCGATATTGCAAGAATATTATATTTATTATCACAAAGCATCAAATTGTTTACCGTTTTTGCTTTTTTGCGCCCTTGATATTTTACAGCTTCGCCCCTTTTTTTGACGGCGTATGAGTGCCATCTAATTGTAAACATTCTAAGGCTAATTGAGAAGCAATCGCCCCACGAGAATGTTCAAAGAGGCGTAAAAAGCTCTCATCCTGACACCATTTAGAGTAGTGATAATAAATGGTTTGCCATGTAACGAGTTGATTTTCAGGCTTTAAGGTGCGCCAAGAACAACCTGATTTGAGCACATACAATATTGTGTTAAAGATATAATGATAACTTACTTTTTGCCGATTGTGACCCAATTTATGGGTCAGATTGGGTAAAATGTATGTTTCAAAATCGGATTCCGAAATGCAAACGGGTAATTTATTCATTTGTATTTTTTTGCAAAGATACAATAAATTCAACTAAACATCCTTATTGTCAAGCAATAACAAACTAGGTTGCTTTATTTTGTTGTGACTTTTACAGGCAACAAGCAGGATGCTCCAAAAAAATAATGAGATAATTATTTGACGCATACGACTTTTTTGATTGTTTGTAAAGAATCATTTTGGATCTTGAAAAAATAGACACCACTTGATAGTGCCTCCATGTCTATTGTTTGAGTCGTATGGTAGATACGTTGTTGTTTTATGAATCCTCCTGTTGCATCATAAATAAATAAGGTCAAACCCTGCAACAGACTTTCGTCACAAGTGATATAAACTTCATTTGCGAAAGGATTGGGGTAAATCGTCATGGGTAATGTTTCCAAAGAGTGTACCGCGTTTGTGAGTCTGCAAGGGGTGGGTAGTTTTGCTAATGGCTTCATCGTCCGAGAACAAGATAAACCATACGTAGAAGTACTGCTTTTGTCAACGATAACATCCCCTGCTTTTTGATTCAGGTACCGAATGGTTCTTCGGTCTATACCACTAACCACAAAAGGTTCTGATCCGCCATTCCAATACATCAAATCCGTCTCATTATTCGTATGAGAAAGCAGATGAGCGTGCCCTAATTCATGCAAGATGATTGTAAAAAAATCCATTTTATTCGCAGGCACATCCATTCCCGTTGTATCATAAAAAAAAGAAGCTAAGTAAGCTGTATTAATTGCTATATCTATGTCTACGATTGGAAACACAGGTGTTGTCGTGAGAGAAGAAGTGCAAAACGAATAGACTATGGACGTTTTGGCAATCGTATTGCCAATTCCTAAAGGCGTTAATACAACTGTAGATTTTGTGTCAACGGCTAAACCGTCCGTTGTAGCAATATCTGAATACGTAAATCGTACTCCTGTTGCACAAGACCACCGCCAAATAGCTGCTTTAATACAATTTTTCATTCTTTCATCCGTAATTCCTATGTTGAATCTAAAAGTAAAGCCACTATCAGGGTTGGGATTTATTAAAAAAGCACTATTTTTATAGTAAACACCGCTTGGTAATTTTCTTTTGTTATTGTCAAGTGAATAGTTTATATTAAGTGCTGCCGCAAAAGTTTCTTCACTAATGGCATTCCATCGATTTCGTATCAGTACAAATCCTGATCCAGGGTTGCTGCCTCATAAATGCCTGTGGCGGTATCTAATTTTACAGAATCAACAATGCTCGGAACAGTAAGTGTAATCGTCGTATCATTCCAACCTATAATATCATACCGATTCAAAAAAAGATAAGTTCTCCCTCCATTATCTGCATTTTTCATAGCTACTGCACTCGTGCTTGCATAAGCACCAAAATGCGTACCTTTGATCACCACATTTTCTTTAGTTCCGCCTGCGACAATATTCTGTCCTGTATTGACAGATTTAATACTTGATATTTCTGGAATACAATTAACTCCTGTTCTTGCATCACGCATCACGATACTTGTATAAAAGTTACGTGTGGCAGAAAGCGCATTCGCAGAAAGCGTAAATGCAGAACCGTTAAGGGCATTGCTGAACGAATCTAAACGAATTCTGTAAGGTACGCTGCAATCATAAAAGAAGATTTTGAGATGCACCAAGGTTTGCAGGGTCGTTTGGATCTTTGTTCTATTGTTGGTATTTAAAAATGCCGACACACTTATTTCGTAGATGCTATCATTGATGCGCGTCTTGCTAATCGTGTAATTTGTCATGGGAAAAGTATTATCCAGTGTAGCCACTACATCAGGAAAAGTGCCAAAAGAAGCTGCATCATGTTTAAACCTAAAAGTGGCTTTATCTAAAAAAGTCGAATCATCATTCGCCGAGACCCGAACATCAAATTCAAGGTATTTGGGGTCATTTTCTGTAATTGTAACAGAACGGATCACGTAACTGAGCTGTCCACCCGCCGCTAAAGTGTTTAACACCACCGCTTCTGGCTCCGCAACAGGAATCGTTGTAGCACCCGAAGGCACTTGTTGATAGTTATTATTTTTCCAAGTTGTTGGATTAAAGTTAGGATCACAATTTAGAATTGGAAATCCTGCTTCACGTTCAATAAAGTTGTATAAATCTTGAATATCATTAAATTTAGAATTGTAACCAACTGCTAATTCATTAATGAGATCGTTAAAATATTCAATCGTGGCATGTTCCGAAAAAATAAGTTCCATAGGATTGGCATTGCTGACGGATGCACATCCCGTAGGCGAAAAGGAATTGGATAGTTTACAAACAAATATTCCTGAAAAACCTTCTTTAAATTCAGTCGTATGGCTGACTTTCAAAATTTGGTCTTGATAAGAGCCGCCCTCTGTTATTACTGAAACGGTACCGCATTGAAGTCCTCCTTTAATCGTTTTTGTGATATGAACGATATTGTTGGAGTAAATGATCCCTGTATTTGGGTCTTTGTACTCGCAAATTTCTCCAATTTTACCTTCAAAAATAAAAGGAGACAGCTGCAAAGCACTCCGTAGAGCAAGGGTATCAATCCTTGTTTGAGCCATGACAAAAGTGGGAAAGGAAGCAAAAATGCTTAGAATAAGCAGATAAAATGCACTCAGAAAATAGTTTTGTGCGTGTGTGTACGACATGAGCTAATGTTGTTAAATTAAAAAAAATTTTTGTGTAAAAATTTGAACTGCAAAGATATTACATAAAATCATAAATTACAAGCGAAATGATGTAAAATATAAATAAATATCAAAAAAAACGACCGAGAACAAAGCACTGCCGCCAACGCCCCGCAATGCCATCGTTGTCCACAATATTTTATATATAAATAATATTTAACTGGCTTTCAGTCAAGGAGTTATGGTAGGATTGTGTGTTTCGTGGTGGTCAGGCTGGATTTGTAGGAATGGAATTGAGCGCAGGAATTTTACAAAATTCAATCCTGCGAACCGAAACTTGAGGCAATCGGTTCTGCAAAAATAAAAAAATTGGATTTTTTTAAAAAAAAGGTTGAATACTGGTAAATTAGTCTTAACTTTGATTCAAATTTGGTAATGGACTTAACTCGAATAAAGATGACAAAATTACAAGTGCAAGCCGAAATGAATGCTCAAAGTCTTTTGATGACTGTTGCGCAATTGCCGTTGAATGAGTTGGAGCAATTTATTCAGGAACTGAACCGTCTCTTGACACGCAAGAAATCGGAAGATATTGCTCAAAAAGATAAGATTTTAATCAGCAAAATCAATCAAACCGCTTTATCATTACCCAAAATAGAACGGTGCAATACGCTGATTCTCCAAATGGAATTCGCTACTTTAACAGAAGCCGAACATCAAGAATTAATGTTGCTCGTCGAAGAAGAAGAAAAATTGCGTGTTGAGCGAGTCCAATATTTAATAGAGTTAGCCCAATGGCGTAAGATTACGTTGCCTCAACTCATGGAAAATTTGGGTTTAAAAAAAGGAAAGCATGGCTGAATACATTCCCGTAAAAGTGCAACGCTTAGTATTAGCCGCTTCGAAGGGTTGTTGCGAATATTGTTGGGCTCCCGCCGAATATTCTTCGGCACTTTATCATTTTGACCATATTTTGCCTACTGCAAAAGGTGGAAAATCGACGTTTGCGAATCTGGCACACAGTTGTAGTGGTTGCAATGGTTACAAATCCGATAAAACGCATTCGATGGATCCGTTGACGAATCAAAGGGAGCGTCTGTATCATCCGCGCAATGATGTATGGACAGACCATTTTCAATGGAGTGACGATGGCATCAAAATAGAAGGCATTACCCCGATTGGTCGTGCAACCGTCGCATTATTGCAACTCAATCGCAATGGAAATCTCAATTTGAGACAATTATTGAAATTGGTTGGATTACAGCCGCCTTTTTGAAACAGGTAGCACCTTGTAGTGATCGGTTTGAAGCACTAAGATAAAAGGGGTAAAAAAGGTGCATGCAATTGAGCCATTTTGTATGTTTGCGAATGTTGAAGCAAGTGGCAATCTCGCGGAACGATTCAATGCCTGTTTTGAAGTTTTGAAGATAATAATATTTAAAAAAATATGCGGACAACAAGGGCACTGCCGACAGCCCACCCGCGTAACCCCACGCAAAGGCTCGACGCGGGTGGGTTGCGTCAGTGCAATCGTTCTTGACCATTTTTTATATATACATAATATAGAACTTGCTTTCAATCAATTATTTGTAGTAAAGTTGTGTATTTTTTTAGTGGAAAAGCTGGATTTGTACGAATGAAATTGAGGGCAAAGGGTATTCCAAAATGCACTTATCCGATACGAAATTGGGGGCAAATATGCCCCGCAAATTTTTATTATACATAACATTTTTGAGGAAATATTAAGTCATTTTAAGATTAATGTTTATACAAATAAGCCATATTGGTTCATTATTAACAATTTGAAATACAGTAATAACCCTTATTTTTTTATCAAAACAATCATTTATATGAAACCTTTGTTTAGTTCTAAAATGAATTCATTAACTTTGTATGTGCGGAATTGTTGTTCTACGTTCCTTCAATTAGTTATTTACTTGATGATTTTTGCACCGCTTGCTTTGACAGCACAGACGTTGACTGTTGAAGAAAAAGCAGATACTGTTGAAATGCCCCGCCGAGCTATTGGTTTGGTAGGCGCAGAAGCGGTTTTTGTACAGAATGCGTTAAATAAAATCCCTAAAGACTCGATGGCTTATATAGCTATTCATGGAGATAAAAATATCTTCAAAATTTTCGAAGATAATACTTGGAAATCCGTTACCCATCGTTCTTTAGCAAAATGGATTGTTGAAAATAAGGCATATGATGGAAAAACCATTGTTTTGCTTTCTTGCAGCAATCTTGCATCTGCTGAAAAATTGTCTATAACACTTGCCAATTTTGACCAGAAAGCAAAAAAAGCCATCCATAAAATTATTGCATGGGAAGGCAAAGTGGATCTTTATGAAAGCGGACGCATACTTGGTCTGGGTGCTTGTAAATTATTTCAAGCAGGCAAAGCATCGGTCGTATCGAATGCTCCCAAAGGTACTAACACTGCAACATTGGGAAAAAAATCAGAATGGGTTCCATTGACATCTCAACAGAAGAAGCAGCAGGAGGACATTCCATTGCACGACATGGGGCTCATCTTTCAATGACAGATATGGAGGATCGTGTACTTGGCACTCACTCCGCAATGCCTCAATCTCGTTCGGCTTTAAAATTTTTAAGCCGACAAATGCATGAAGATGCTGTAAACGATGCATTTACGGCTAATAGAGCAGATATCGAAGCCTTTTTCCTCGCTGGAGGAGATGAAGACAGTTGGGAATATGATTACGGGTCGCCAGTAGGTGAAGGATACAGTAACTCAACGTCTCGTAGATCACCTACAACTGTGAGAGTTAGCACGAATAAAGTATTAGTAGCTTTTAAACGCGATGCCGCACATCCAAGAGGATTTCGCCTTGAAACAGCTTATCCTTCTTTCTAAATTCATGTTCTTAATTCTTGATTTTTTTTTGTTCTGGCTTTCCGCGAATTGCTTCTTTGTGGCAGTCCTTGGTGAACAATTACTCAAGTAATTGGTTATCTTGAATTTGTTAAGTTCGAAATAGTTTTAATATAAAAAGACTCTTTGGGAGATATGTGTTTGTTTTCAAATTACAATTATTTCGAACTTAAGAAGGTCAAGTTATCAAATGATTAATGCTGAAATTTATATTAAAATTTTAATTTTATGAAAAGTAAAAGTACAAGTGTTTTAAAAAGTTTACTACGACAAGGTTTTCTTTACAATCGTTATCCAGCGGCTATCATTTTGGTTAAAAATTTACTTACCCAAAGTCCTTATTTGGAGGCATGGGATGGAGTGAAGCACCTTATCTCTGCAAGGAAAATGAAAGAAGGTGAACCGTTACGGATGATTCATCATACTGCTAATTTGCCCTTAGATGAAGATTCAGATGAAGAAGCCTATAAATGGCTTGATTTATTTGTTAGGAATGTAGAAACAACTTATGAAGATCAAATTGTAGACTATTAGATAGGCTGTGTTCACAATTTGTGTCCATTAGTGCAGCAAATAAATTGTTGATTTGCTGCACTTTTAAGAGATTGCTTGTTTATATTAATGGATAATGCATATTTCAAACAAGTAAGACTGCCAATATTTAGTTCGTAAAAATATATTAAAAAAACGGTTAACAACAAAGCACTGCGCGGCAACCCCTCGCAAACCCCACCCGCAAGGCTCAACTGCGAGGGGCTGCGTCAGTGCGATCGTTCGCAGTAATATTTTATCTATAAATAATATACAACTCACTTTCAGTTAGAAAGTTGTGACGATTTTGAGATTTTAGAGGCGGAACGGTTGGATTTGTACGAATAGAATTTAGAGTAAAGAGATTACAAAATGCACCCATGTGAAACGCAATTAGAGGTAAATAGGTACTACAAAGGTTTCAAAGTTGAATGGATTTGAGAGTGATAGGTCTCATCAAAGTTTGGAAGGCGGAACATTTTGAATGCAAATTTTTGCGATACTTTATCACTTGATTGTACTTTTATAAACGACAAGTTACTGGCAACGCAAACTGGTATTATAAAATATTAAAATATGAACAAGCTAACAGACGATTCGAAGAATGATAAAATTAATGAACATCTCGCTTATGCTAATAGTCGTTTCTTGTGCGAACCCAGAGCAGGCAACGAATACAGATTTACTTAATCACACGCTTGTTAAGCGTGTCGTTTTGCAAGATACATTGTTTTCAGTTAACCATTTGGATACTACAAAGAAACGGTCTATTATGTCAATACAAGATTCTAAAAAGGATACTATCCACTTTTTTGAATTGGCATTTGAAGACATTAAAGCAATGTTAGAAGGCAGTCAGCCCCAAAGTTTGAAAAAAGCGGTTTTTACGATTGAGAATGCTTGGTATGATGGAAGCCTTTCATATAGCATCTTTGAAGCGCAACTTCAAATGATCATTAGCCAAATGCAGACCATGGTTACTCAGAAAGGAATCGGAAATTATAAAACGGCTGGGAATTGGGCAGCACACACCTTTTTATCGAAACCGATTGCCGAGAATAATATGCAGCCATACGTTTACGATTTTGAAGATTTTATGGGTAAAAAAGATTATACTAAAATGTTCGTGACCAAACTTTTAAGTACCAAA
>JBEEMZ010000350.1:0-4533 GCA_041192405.1 Bacteroidota bacterium
CGCAAATAAAAATGGAGTCACTTGATTGACGCGCACATCCGTACATTGTGCGGACAATAAAACCGCTATCAATAACGTGTACGGGTCGTGATGCACCAATGGAATCGGTGTTTCGGGGTATAAATCCTCTAAAATGGAGGTGATTTTGTCTGCTTTTTCCTGTTTGGTCATGCGTTTTTTGAGAATTGAGTCAAAAAATTCATCACATCTACGCCATCCGCGTAATCCGATAATGTTGGCGATTGTGCCACACCAAAATCAAATGTCGGCAATGATGCTACGTTTTGTTTAGAAATGGCTAACTGAATCTCATCACGCCGTTTTTCCAAATGCGCTTCCAATGTTTTAAAATCATCGTAATATTCGTAATACAAACACGCAATCGGCGACGCAATCCCTTGATTTTCAGACATTAAGATACAACCATTTGCTTTATAATCCACTCGATTTAGAATCAATAATGAATAATTATGGTCAAAATTATTTTTATATTTGTGATTTAAAACGACGGAATTATGTTCGTGCAAAGCGGTTAATAATGGCACAAAATCATAATCACGCGGCAAATATAATTTGGAAACATTGCGACATCCCAAACCATAATATTGAAACACATCATTGCCTAAATGTTTCAAATCCTTTTCAGTTTCATTGCCTGTCAAAATGGCAATTGCATTTCGATTTCGACGAATAATATTTGGATATTTGCCAAAATACGATTCAAAATAACGTGCTGAATTATTGCTTCCTGTGGCAATCACCATATCAAACGGCGTTAAATAACCTTCTGTGGCTTCAAAATAAGCAGCCGATTGAGGATATTTCTCTTGCATAACACGCAACAAATGAGGTAATAAATATTTATCTTTTTCAGATAACTTAATTTTTGCCCGAAATCCAGCAATAAAAACACAAACAATATCTTGAAATCCAACTAACGGAATATTGCCCGCTAAAACTAATCCAACCGTTTTATAAGGTGTATCTGATTGATTATCAATGGAATAGTGATTTGCCCAAATGGACAATTGAGCCGAATCCAAAAATGAGTCTCGAATGGCATTCAACGCATATTGAATACTTTCGAGTGTGAACCAAGCATTATCGGCTTGACTTCGGCGCATCACAGCTAATAATCGTTCATCGGCTTCTTGAGACAAATAGTTACCTAAATAGGCTAATGCGTCAATTCTTTCCTGTAATTTCATTCAACATCATTTTAATTTTTAAACTACCTAAGTTGTTCATTATGCGAATGTTACGCATAGGAATATCGTCCACATTTGGATAAGTGTCCACTGCTTTCGTAACAGAATCTTCTCGCAAAAAGTGCAACATTGGAAACGGAGAACGGTTTGTATAATTTTCAGGTGATGCTTTTCGAGTGCCTTCAAATTGATAATCAGGATGGAAAGTTGCCACTTGAAAAACGCCCTCTAATTCACTTTCTTCTAAAATTTCATCTATAACATCTTGAAAATCCCAGTATTTTGAAAAATCATTGAACATTTCTGGATGAATCAGCAAACTCGTTTCGCAAACGGAAGCCTCTGTTTCATGCAAAAAAGTCAATTCTTCTAAAATTAGTTTTAAAAAAGATTCAAGGTCATTTCCTTCAAAAACGGTATAACGAATTGTATCTGCATTAAACGGGTGTTTCGCAAACGGGCAAAGGTTCAAATATATGACAAATTGTCGTATCCATTCTTTTGTAATTTGAATGGTTTGTTGTTGATTAACCATGATTTTTTATTTTGCAAACACATAGCTATTTAGGTCACATAGATTGTGATACTATGAGTAAAAAATGTATGTGACCTATATACCTATGTGTTTGCAATTATAATAATTGTTTTCGATATTCTAAATAATCTCTCCATTTTTTCAAAACGCCCGCTAAATCAGCTGGCCATTCGGAATCAAAAAACATTTTTTCTTTGGTCGTCGGATGCACAAAACCTAATGTCTTTGCATGCAACGCTTGACGCGGAATCATACGAAAACAATTGAGAACGAATTGTTTATACTTCGTAAAAACCGTACCTTTTAAAATTTCATCTCCACCATAACGTCCATCCATAAACAACGGATGTCCTAAATGTTTCATGTGAACGCGAATTTGATGCGTCCGCCCCGTTTCCAACTTGCATTCCACCAAACTCACATAATACATCGGTTCCAACACCTTATAATGTGTAATCGCCACTTTACCTTCGTCACCTTCTGGAAATGCTTTAATCAACAACCGTTCACTCGGGTCACGCCCCACATTCACATGAATCGTTCCCGCCAATTCATTCGGCTGTCCCCAAACCAACGCATGATAAGTTCTTTCAATACTATGGTCAAAAAATTGTTTTGCCAAACGCGACATGGCATATTCATTTTTGGCAACAAGCAATAAACCACTCGTATCTTTGTCAATTCGATGTACCAAAAAGGGGCGATGTTCGTCACTATCGGAAGCTACTTCACCATATTTTTCTCGAAAATAATAGGTCAAACCATTCAAAAGGGTTTGATCAGGATTGCCAAGACCAGGATGCACCACGACACCAGGGCGTTTATTGATAACCAAAACATCTTCATCTTCATATACAATGTCCAAATCCATTTTCTGCGGTTCGATATAATCACTCGCAGGTGGATGCGCTAATGTAATTGTAATCGTTTGATTTGGACGGATTTTATAATTGGGCTTTACTTCTAATCCATCCACCAGCACCGCGCCTGCCCGAATCGCATTTTGAATTTTATTGCGAGAGACCTGCGAAATTCGGTCCATTAGAAATTTATCAATCCGATATTGCGACTGTCCTTTATCTGTCACAATTCGATGATGTTCAAATAAATCATCGGATTGTTCGCCGCTACCCGTGTTCACAATAACCTGTTGACTGTGTAAATCTTCTTCCTGTTGCATTTTAAGAGTATGAATTTTATTGTTTTAAGCATTAACTTTTATTTGACTTTGTTTTTTGAAAACAAATTTCTTACCTATTTTGAGTAAAATTGTTAGATTGCCTAAAATGCCCAAAGTTCAGATTAGGAAGTTTTTTTTAATAATTGGGGCGAAATTACGCTAACTTTTATAAATATTTGTGGAACATTTCTTTAATTTTTTTTTAATACAAATTATCATGTCACATTTAAGCGATTTTAAGTATTTAAAAACACCTAAATTGACGTTCAAATCCAATAAAATAGATACAAAAAATTTATAAATCTAATTTTTTAATACAAATAATTGAATTCTAATGAAGCCATTTCTAACGGGATGTTTGTCCATTATCATTCCTTCATGGATTTTTGGGCAATCCCTGACTATGAATAAACTGCCAAAACTACCTACACCTTATGAATTAAAGCAATATGAATCCACACAAAATTTATTGCAAGATAGTATTTCCACCTGTTTTTTAGACCCATTCAAAAAACGCAAATATGCACCTATCGTAGTAGGCGGTAGTGCTGCTGGTATCGGTGTGAGTACATATGTTTTGATGAAAAATCTTTGGTGGGGGGATAATCCAAGTAAGTTCCATTTTGATTGGAATCGAGATTATAAATATGCGAATAATGTAGATAAGTTTGGACATTTCATGGGTGGTGTTTGGGCATCTGATTTTTATAATACCATATTTAAAACATTGACTTTCAATGAAAAAGAGTCAGCTTGGTATGCTTTTGGCATGGCGGCGGGCATTCAAATGGCGATTGAAATCAAGGATGGATTGGCTCCAAATTGGGGTTTTAGTCTGGGCGATGTGGCTGCGGGCAGTCTTGGCGGATTATTGTATGTAGGGCGGCAACATTCCGAATTTTTTCGGCAGACTGATTTTAAAATGAGTTATTGGCAACGTAGTACTAAATATTTTGATGATCGCGGTCACAAACCTATCACATTTGACCCTGATGATTATTTGAATCAAACCTATTGGGTATCAACGAGTTTGCGCTATTTGACACGTGAAAAAATGAGTTGGATACCCGATTGGTTAAATCTTTCGGTTGGCTTTGGCTTAGAAGCAGAGACTTGGAATCTCAATGGATTGGGCGAAGGTGGGCGATGGGAAATGTATGTTGCGCCCGATATAAATTTGGAAAAATTGTTTAAACCCAAGAAAAAATTCTGGAAAGCCGTCGTTCATACCATTAATTATGTAAAAGTGCCGATGCCAACGTTGCAAATTAGCCCTAAAGTGAAGGCTTATGGGGTTTATTTTTGACGATAATAATTTTGTAATAATTTTGTAAAAAGACTCAAAATGCCGTTCGGGGAACGGGTTTTGAGTCTTTTTTGTAAAATAAAATTTTGTTGCAAAATGCCGTTCGGGTGTAAAAAGCCGTTCGGGGAACGGCTTTTTGAGTCTTTTTGTAAAATAAAATTTTGTTGCAAAATGCAAAAAGCCGTTCGGGGAACGGCTTTTTGAGTCTTTTTGTAAAATAAAATTTTGTTGCAAAATGCTAATCGGGTGCAAAATGCCGATTGCCGATCGGGGAACGGCTTTTTGAATCTTTTTGTAAAATAAA
>JBEEMZ010000351.1:0-4533 GCA_041192405.1 Bacteroidota bacterium
CAGTTTTAAAAATAACATTTAGTTTTAAAAATAATATTCTTTATTTTGTTAAAAACACAAAATTATTTTTGTCCAATTTTGGACAAATTGGACAAATTGGACAAATTGGACAAATTGGACAAAATCAAAAACGATTTTTGAATTTGTCCAATCTTGTCCAATTTTGTCCAATTTGTCCAATTTTGGACAAGAAAAAATATAACTACTTAATTATCAATAAGTTATAGCAAAATTGTTTGTCCAATTTTTGTCCAATTTTGTCCAATGACTGGACAAAACATTTTTGCCCCAATTTAGGCGATTTCATCAGGGTTAATTTATCGTACAAAAGCTAAAAAGGAAATAAGATTTAGAAAGAGATTTGCAGCGCGTTAGAAATCATTTCTTATTTTTCATTCAAAAAAAAATCATGTTAAAACCATTTGATTCAACGGCTGCAAGTTTGCAGTTCTTGAATATTGCCAGCGATACGCTGCTAAAAATTGTAAAAACGATTTTTCAAGAAGACCGTGTGATACCCGCCGCCGAATTCCGGAAACGGTGTATGCAAATCGGCACAAGTACGGGTTTACAACCGCAATTAGCTTTTGCGGTCAATATTATTATTGACCATGCCATCAAGCACGAAATCATGGAACGGAAAGCGGATAGTTTTGTATTGCATTTGTGTGCGGATCCATCTTGCAACATTTGTAAAACCACTTCTTAATCGGCGAAAAGGCATAAAAAGTAAAATAAAATGGTCACTCTTTCCAGAATGACCATTTGTGTATAAGGGATTTTGTTTTCACCTTAGTTTTCACCTTAGTTTTTTATTTTGTAAATAATTGATTTAGAATGATTTACGAAAAACATCCAAAAGAGTCATTTTTTTTAGTTTAGTTTTTACCTTAGTTTTTAGCTTAGTTTTCCATTTTTTGCGTACAAAAGATTTAATGCCAAATTGACTAACTTATGATTCCATCAACAACCGATTACTCAAACTATCCAACGCTCCTCTCTAAAAGCGAAATGGCGCGTAAATTATGCCTCGTTTCCGCAGATGACAGACGCGCTTACGCCTATAAATTGGGGCGAGACTATTTTACCGATGATATATTGGTACAAATGGAACTTACCCGCGTCCAATACAATCGAATCAAGGTTTTCAATCGAAAACAGACCTTATTTATCTATGAAACCTTTTCAAAAGAGTTTTTTTAGTCCAGAATCATTCTTTTCGTACTTATTGTCACGCATCCTACGCAACCTAAAAACCTACTTTGGAAACCCCGTATCTTTGTGTCATCAAAGCAGCAGAAGTCTAAAGACGATTTAGCCGCACCATGGCAAACACCTTCATCGCTTTTCTTTGAATTTAGAGCGTCGCGTTTTTAGGATGCGATACGGTTTTTAGTGGCACGCGTTTGTAAGGGAATGCGTGGGAGCGTTTTGAAAAACGATGCGGTTTTGCGAATGGGAACCGAACTTCTGAACGAAGCGTTCGCATACTGTGCTGCACACCTCGTGCCATCGGTGCCGAATGATTGGATTCGGAAATGCCAATTCGCCCCAAACCACTAAAAACCTGCTCTCTTTTAAATCAAAACAAACATTGCGCTATGGACATCAATTGGAAGAAAACACTTTTTTGGACAATCGGCATTACAGGCACCGCTTATGGAGCTTGGACGGGTTACAACTATTATAATATGTCGAAAGGCGGGTTACAAGTCGGTAATCCGAAGTTGTCTGTTAAAAATTTCACCCTTCATGTCAGTTTACCCATCACGAATGTGACCGCATCTTCTATTACGGTTACGGGCATCACGGGCGGTTTGAAAATTGACGGCAAACACATTATTGACCTTGTAGAAACGAAATCTATTGAAATCGTGGCGCATTCTACGACGACCGTGCCTTTTGAAGTGTCTCCAAACTGGATCGGACTCGCAATCACAGTAGGAACTGAGGTGATTAACAAAGTGAAAACTGGTAAATTTTCAGATTTAAAGGCAAAAATAGACGGCAACGTTTTTATCTCCAATATAAGGATTCCCTTTTCAACAGCGGTGGTATAATGAACATAGCTCAAGCACGGCGATTGATAGACCCTCCATTATATACGGAGAATATTGTATATAATTATGTAGTGATTTCGAAAATCATCGAAATCATACACCTCGCAGACGAGGAAGAATCCGTTCACCCGACGATCAAAGCACTCGGAATGGCTTTGAAAGGTCGAAATGAGGTTGAAACGTGTCAAAAGATATGGTATTTCGTTCGCAATGAGATACGATATATCGCGGATAAACTCGGTTACGAACGGGTTCGCAAAGCCAATCGAACGGTTGGCGATGGAGAAGCCGATTGTAAGAGCTTTACGATTTTGACGAATTCATTGCTCAGGGTTAATGGTATTTCAAGTTTATATAGATATGTGGGTTACGATAATGAAGATTATACGCATGTATATCCTATTGCTATTCTTGGAAATGGAACGTATTTGCCATTAGATGCCGTTCCTGGCGCGATTTACGGGAAAGAAGTAGGTAATATTACAAAAAAGAAAGATATTATGTCGAAAGGTGTAGCAATATTGCGCGGCGGTCCTGGTGAAATTCCAGAACCCGCGTTTCTGAATTACTCGCGGATGACCGATGGCGAATTGGATTTACATCTTCGGAGACAATATGCATTATTGATTTTGGGCGCGCATCCCGATCATCCTAATACCAAAGGCTTGAAACGAGGTATTGAGATGTTGGAAGATGCTATCTTCAAAGGGATTCATGGTTTATCGTCAAACACTTCTTACTTCAGAGGCTTGACGGATGGAACAATGTATTTTGCCAAAGTCATTAATCAAGCCCGTCAACGGACGGCTCCAGCAGGCAATTTGATTGAATTATATGACCGTAAAGGGATTTCGGGTGGTACCGATCCTTTAATTCAGTTATCAGATGCGCCTTTAGAATGCCAAAAATATTATCCTGGTACTGCAAGTGGTGGACATTGGGACCATGGGGCGGGTCGTTGGGTGAATACAGGCGTTGCAACAGGCGACTACAAAACATACAACGAATGCGTTAGCAGGATACAGAAGGAGAATGAAATGAAAACGATGGTCAATGAACATCTTGAAAAAGGGTGTCCCAAATGGTTATACCTTTTTGAACCCGATTCGACGATGAACAAAGATGCTGTAAAGTTTCAAACAAAGGTCAAAATCACCGATCACCAAAGAATATTTGGCGAATTAGTGAGTCACACGGGTTTAAGTGCCTCTAATATGCGTTTATGGACGACTTTGGGCATTGGACGCACCACGAGCGCGAAAGGCATCGGCATTGTAACTCCAGAAAATGCGATTCAACTTTTAAAGGAAAATCCCACACATACAGGGGCAACAAAAGCGGATGCAGACAGGGATCCACGCGTCAATGAGCCGATCACGCTTCTAATTATATGTGTCATGATTTTGGTTTCGGCGGCATCGGTTGCGGGAATCATTCAGGTGTGCAAAGGCAAAGAACCCACTGCATTTGGTTACGCTGAAAAAGCGATTTCAGCCGCTTGGGATGCACAAGGCACGGATTGGGGTGGTTCAGGCAAAGATGACGACGAGGATGAGGACAATCCCCCGATTCCAGACGACGCAGAAGTTGCAAGACGCAAAGCCGAAGCCGAACGATTAAAGGAAGAAGCCGATAAACGCAAAAAATTAACGAATCAAATTGTAATTGGTGCAGCGGCAACGGCAGTCGTTGGAGCAGGTGCCTATTTTTTAAGCAAATAAAATTTTGAAACAATGGCTAAAAGCAAAACGCCTAAGAAAAACAAGACATCCCGTGTACGCGGTCCAGAGGGAACGATGACGGTTGAAGGTAAAATCATCCCAAAAGTGAGTTGCCACACCGAAAAAACAAACGCGGAAGCCAAAAAGAAATCGTTGAAAGCCTCTGGCGCGAAAACGGTGCGCATCAAAGAAGTTGGTGACAAGTATTGCGTTTTTGCAGCGTAATGAATTGATTATCAACTATTTATTGGGGCACTCAAACGAATAAACACTATGGGTAAAGGTTGTGGTTGCGGGGGCAACATCGGTAACGCCTACGGCGGCGCGGCAGACTTTTCAAAGTCAGAAGATTGGGTAAAAAATCAGTTTTGGAAAGCCACTAAGTTTGGCAGCGGCACATCGTTAGGATACATGTTGGCAAATATGGCAGCATTGAAAATTGATTCAAAAAAAGAGTACGTTGGACTCGTTGCGGGTGCGGAAGTGGTATTGAGCATCGCAGCCCGTTACGGTTTACCGCCAGATTGGGCAGGTGGGTTCATTGACGGTTTGGCTGTCGGTTTGGGGACTCGCGGCGGGGTCTATGTGACTAAATCGTTGTCTCAAGCCTTTGCAGATGCCGCTGGTATCACTGGATTACCATTTATTGGCAGTTATTTGGACGGTTCGCATCCTTTGGGTGCACAACAACCGAATATGCCCGTTCTGAATCAAATTTAAGATTTCACTTTTAAAATTTTTAAAAATCAATA
>JBEEMZ010000352.1:0-5298 GCA_041192405.1 Bacteroidota bacterium
TGGAGTCTCCGAATATCATCTTATCCCATATTTTTTGCCACATGCGTTTGCAATCGGTCTCTTGATCCAACTTTTTTATAACATCCGTGTTGTCGAGACTTATTCCACCAAAATTTTTTGCGAATTCAGCGGTGATACCATAATTCGTTCCATAAAATAGATTGTTAAAATAATTACCAGCATCACTTTCGGACGTTTCCGCTTCCCAAGGTCCTTCCCATGAAGCAGTTATGTTCCATGCTTCATTGAAATTTCCTTTTGTTTGCAGCCTTTTTATTTTTCTTTCGCCAAAAATCATGATGAATCATTTTAATTTTTGCGCAAGTTATAGGTAAGCCGAAAGAACATTTACACTTATTTGTACTTATTTACACTTATTTGTACTTATTTAACGCAAAAAGCCGCTTGAGATAACAAGCGGATTTGTTTTCATATCAATCTTTTAAAAAGGGTTCTATTTCAGACAGTAGGATATATTTGTCAAAACTATTCCATCCATTCTTACCGAATCGGTTGGATGGAAACATTACATCCCATATAACATGTCCTGCATGCACGTCATGTATGGGCGGTTCCATCATAAATTCAATCTGGCGTTTATAAAAAGTAGGATTTTTTTCATAAGTTTCCTTCAATGTAGGATTAAAGTACAGAAAAAGGAAAACTGCCAATTTTTTTTCCATGCCTTTTTTGATAAGATTTTTGTTGCTGATTTGTTTTGCGTAAAGGCTATCATCGTAAAGGACGTGTTCTTTCCAATGTTTCAAATCCACTGTTTTTATAGAATCTTGCGCTGGCAGCATCCGCGCAAACAAACTTAAAAGAATTATTGAAATAAAACGAATCTTCATTTTAAAAATGTTTAAATAATTGATAATTAGATATTTAGACTACACAATAGAGACACGCACCGCGCAAAGAGTCACTTTAAATCATCTTCATTGAGTTGAAAATGATCTATATATCCTGATAGCATTAAAATCTAAAAGAGACAATTCCAAACCCTTTTGGATAAAGTCATCGGTAAAAAAGAGTTTCCGAAATAAATACGGCGTAACAGGCACTGAATTGACGGATAAAAGGTGGCGCAATCGCTTTTTGTCCAAAAACAAAATGGTTTTCTTCATCGGTAAATCGCATTTTTCGCGCAAGATAAGAACCTTTTTATATATCATTAAAATAGATTCATTGACGCATCGCTATTTTGCGGAAATTTAGTGGATTTTTAGTTCGCTTAAAATCGGTTTAGTTGAATTTTAGTTGGTTTTTTTGCACCAAAAAGTGCGTTTTGCGGAAATTTAGTTGAATTTTAGTGGGTTTTTCGTCAACATATATGATAAATACCTTTATATTTGCATCGGAAAAATGTTAAATTAACAAATAAAATTATGCTCTTATGTGCAAAAATAAAAATTCTTTGAAGACAAGTAAGTATGCTCAAATTATTGACGCTCTTACTGGTATTCCGACAAATTGTTTTAAATATTAAACTATAACCTATTGATAAACAATGATTTATCAATAGGTTATACTTGTTACGCGAATTTTTAAAAGGTTTAATTTCATTATCATTGCAAAAGTTGCATCAAGTTTCAAACTTGACGCAACTTATACAAACAAATTTATTTTGTGGGTAATAGATAGGGTTTAAACCTCGACCTTTTCTATCATTGCGATTTCAGATGCGTTTAAATCGTATAATTCATAAACCAATTTATCAATCATTCCCTCTAAATCGGCGGTCGAAACACTGGAATCCGCTTTTTTTGCGCTCAAATCGGTTCTATCAAATAACCATCAAATAATCATCAAGTAAGCGTCAAATAACGATCAAGTAAACGTCAAATAAAAAAGTATTGATAATCAATAAGTTATAGAATAACGCCTCCTTATTATCAAATAACCATCAAGTAAGAATCTATTAAATAGCATCCATTTACGCCCAAAAGGGAATATAACTTGCATATTTTGGAGCTTTGCTATCAGGGTCATCTTTTTTGATAACCCCTTCTTCTATGGCATCTCGAATGATTCTTGAAGCCGTAGCTGCATTTTGCTCTTCGATTTTAAACCGCTCTCTTAAACTTTGATTATTCATTTTTTCATTGGACACGTATTTCAAACAAGCATGTTGATAACAAGCTCTAATTTTTTCTTTTTTATCTAAATCATTGATTATCTTGTAATTATACATTATAACAGTCGTTCTATTTTCATTCACAAGAACATTAATAGCAGGTAATTGATACCATTCATTATAAAAAATCACCTTATCTAAACCACTTCCTTTCTCTTCGCAAAAACCCATTCGGCGCATCAAATCCGCTAATTTTTCATTTCGAGGCAAATAAGCATCAATAAATCGTTCGGGCGTGATAAGAGGCGTACCTGCATTTGAAATTTCGATTCGGTCTGGGAAAATTTCGATCATTGGGAACCCTTTGACTCCAAAATCTTGATGAATCAAAGCATTCGCAATCAATTCTCGAATCGCAATCTCGGGATACATACGAGTTTCAGCTCGCAATACTTTCCCGATTTCCTCATTCGCAGGCAATTGACTATTCGTCCAATGAACGATATTTTCAAAGGCTAACGCATAACCTTTCATTTCAATATATTCTCTTTCGGTCGCAACTTTACTTTTGCTTTTGTAAACAATCACGCGAACAACCTTCCGTTCTAAGCTTTCAAAAGCACCTAAATTTTTGGCAAACAAGATAGCGGCTAATTTGGTTATATCATAACCACCTTGATTCGGCACAATTAAGCCTGCTTGTACCCATTTGTCAATCACGCCTGCCTGATTCGAGGGATACGGCTGCTTCAATAAATCAAAATAAGTTTGGGTACTCAATAGTTGAATCACATCTTGCGCGGTTACACGCGCTAATGCGATTTGTTTTTCAAACATTTTACCTTCTTTGCGCCAAATTTTCGCTGCTTTTTCTGGAAAATCACCGATTTTTCGAGTCAAACTACCCACACGGATATAAGCATGATGTAAAAATTCTATCGGACGGGCTTGCGCTGCGGGAATCATATATATTACAATTTCCTTATTCGTATCATACTCTAATGCCTCAACCGTGAAATCTATTTTGGGATTTAAACGATTTGCGAGCCAATGCTCTAAATCTTCCCCTCCTTTTTTCTGGATTTTCGGCTTAAAAGTCGTCCCTACAATCCGATGTGTTTTATCTTCTACGCCAAAAACCAAATACCCATAAGGCTGATTGTGTAAACAGGCTCCATTCGACAACGCAGACAACCGTTCACCGATTTCCTCTGCGGAATGATAGTTGAGTTTAAACTCTAACCACTCACTTTCGGACGCTTGTTTTACCAAGTCATTCAATAATTCTTTAAGATGTACGTCGGCTCTCATTTGATATTACTTTTTTGATAAATTTTTATTGTCAATTGCAAAGAAACAACGTTTTTTGATACCGATTGTTCTCAAAATATCAAATAATGCTTTTTTCGATTATTGCGATTTCAGATGCGTTTAAATCGTATAACTCATAAACCAATCTATCAATCGTTGCCTCTAAATCGGCGGTCGAAACGCTGGAATCGGCTTTTTTTGCGCTCAAATCGCTTCCACAAGGGCAAAAACTAAAATTGGTAAACTAAAATTTGGCGTTTCCAACTTTTCTACTCATATTTGCATAATTAAATCAAAAAATGAAACATCTATGGCAAGAGACTTATATCATCAACAGGTTAAAAATGCACTTATCAAGGACGGCTGGCGCATCACACATGACCCGTACCGAATCCGAATTGAGGAAGTGTAGTATGAAATTGATTTGGCGGGCGAACCGATACTTGCCGCCGAAAAAGACCTACAATTCATCGCTGTTGAAATAAAAAGTTTTATGAATCCTTCAACGATTAATGAATTTCATAAAGCAATTGGACAATTTGTGGATTATTCCGTCGCATTAGAGGAGATTGACGCTCAGAGAGTTTTATTTTTAGCGATACCTGAGACGATTCACAACACCTTTTTCCAAAAAAAGATTATTCAAAGAACATTACAAAGAATTCAAGGTAAAATAATTGTCTATGACCCTGCAACCGAAACAATTGTACAATGGATAAAATAAAAAAATATCAACATATCTTAACGCAGTTTCTGGCTGAAATTGCTCAAGAATCAGGTTTAGCGAATATGCCCGCCGTCGAAACGGAAGTTTTAATTGATTTGCAACGCAATCGGTTTCAAGCATTGCATTTGGGTTGGCACGGCGCAAAATATATTTTCGCTCCGATTTTTCATTTTGACATCAAAGATGGTAAAATTTGGTTTCAATGTAATAACACCGAACGCGAAGTTGTAGATGAATTGATGGCAATGGGCGTTGAAAAACAAGATATTGTTTTGGGATTCTTGCCGCCTTATGCGCGACATTTATCGGGTTTTGCAGCGGCTTGATACGTAAAATATTGATTATCAATCTTTTAAAGGTCGTCTAGGTTGCAACCTCGACGACCTTCGTTAAATATTAGTTTTCATGTAATAAATATCGCTACTTCACGTTTTGGCTTTTTTCAACCTTTTTAATAACATAACATGAAAAAACATACACATCCTTTACAGCCAAATACCTTTTACCATATCATTAATCGGGGTATTAACGGAGAGCAAATCTTCAAGCAATTGAAAAACTATGATTATTTTTTGAATAGATACGCCCATTACATCGAACCGATTGCCCAAACATACGCATATGTTTTAATGGGCAACCATTTTCATTTTATGATTCGCACTAAAACCGAAGCCGAAGTGCGGACGCTCATTCAACGGGACGATTGGAATATCCAAAAAATATTTAGCAACCAATTTGCTAAACTATTTAATGGGTATTCTCAAGCTATCAACAAACAAGAAGGTAGAACAGGTGCTTTGCTGGAAGAATCATTCCGTCGCATTCCCGTTGAAACAGATGCTTATTTGTTACATTTAGCGTATTACATTCATTTCAATCCGCAGAAACACCAATTCGTTACCAATTTTAAAAATTATACTCATTCTTCTTATCCTGCACTTATAAGCAATCAAAAAACACGTTTAGCACGCGATGAAGTCATTAATTGGTTTGGTGGATTGGATGGCTTTTTAGGGTACCATTCCTCAAATAAAGATTTAGGACACGAGTGGCAACAAAAATACTGTGGCAACGACGAGTCGTCGTAACGTAAAAGGTCATTGAGGTTTAAACCCGACGACCTTCTTTTTACGAAATCGTTATCGTAAGGTCGTCGAGGTTTAAACCTCGACGACCTTCTACG
>JBEEMZ010000353.1:0-4437 GCA_041192405.1 Bacteroidota bacterium
ATAAATATTTAAAAATACTGTTAACAACAAGGGCACTAACGACAACCCGCCCGCGCAACCCCACGCAAAGGCTCGACGCGGGCGGGTGTGCGTTAGTGCAATCGTTAGCAGCAATTTTTTATCTATAAATAATATTCAACTCACTTTCAGTCAAGGAGTTGTGGTGGAATTGTGGATTTTCGTGGCGGAAGGGCTGGATTGGTACGAATGAAATTAAGGGCAGGAATTTTACAAAATTCAATCATGTGAAACGATTGGGGTAAATATGTCCAGCCAACGTTCAGCAGTCGAAACCCATTTTAGGCAAATAAAATGAAGCGAAAATGAACCTAAAAATGCGCCAATTCGGATTATTGCTTTTGATAAGTACCACTCTTTCAGCACAGAGTCCTAAAATGATTAGTGGAATTGACAAAGCAAAAATAGATCTTTGGGAACAAGAGCGAGCGAATGAATTGAAGGTCACTCCGTTTCTCCAATGGAAAGGAGATTCAGCGTTTCGTTTTTTTAACGGTCGCCAATTTGTGGAGATTTTGTATGATCAAGGCAAAAAGACGGGTCGAATCATTAGTTTTGGGAGAGAATATAAGCCTTATGATTCCGAAAAGAAGCGAACCAAGCCCCGAAAGGTTCATTTTAGAGCATCCTATTTGGAGCGTTCTCAATTAGTCCGATTGGATTCTTTGATAACAGGAAGTCAAATCCGATTGATTCCAACAGGGGACTCTCTTAAAAAGTGGCAGTTTGGATGCGATGGAATTGTTTATCAAATGGAATCTACCAATCCCAAGAACTATGTTTTTCAATCCTATTGGACACCTGAAGTACAAGATTCAACGTTGATTGAGGCAAAACAAGTCGAACATTTTGCGGTTCAAATGAAGTCCATTTTAAATTTAGAAGCCGAATGGAATCAGTTTATCAATCATTTGCCATCGGGCGCATATTTCGTGGGTACGATGAGTGTTGTGACGACTCAAAGAACCTTCCAGCACAATGTTAAAGCGTTTTGGCGTAGAATGTTCTCAAAATAGATTTTGCCCTAAAAAGGAGTAGAATCATCGGTTTGGGTCTTGAACGACGTTCAAAAAGAGGTTTGTTTGAAGTTCGAGAGGTAATAATATTCTAAAAAAATATGCTGCTAACAATCGCACTGCCGACAACCCCGCGCCGCAACCCCACGCAACGGCTCGACGGCGCGGGGATGCGTCAGTGCCAGCGTTGTTAACAATATTTTATATATACATAATATAGAACTTGCTTTCAGTCAAGGAGTTGTGGCAAAGCTGTGTATTTTTGTGGTGGACAAGTTGGATTTGTACGAATGGAATTGTGGGCAGGAGTGTTACAAAATGCACCCATCCGAATCGAAATTCGGAGCAAATAAGTCCTACATGAGTTCAAAAATGGAACTAAATTAGAAGAAACATATTCTATAAACAATTAATTTAAAGGAGCAACGGATAAAGGGAAATCCTTTTCGTTCTTAAATGGTTTGAAAACTCAACAGAGATGAATAAGTACGACGATTTTATCAGCGAAATTCTCGCGGAGATTCAAAAAAGTAAGGATAACTCCACCCAAAGAACGTATGCAACCTTTTTTCAACGGATTGGAATGCCTCAACGACGGCATTTTGCCTCGCTTTTAGAGTTGGCACAGGGATTTAAAGCCCGAAACATCACGCTTTGGCTTTCAGATCAGTTGCAAAATTCGTTGCGTCCCGCCCCTTCGCTGTCCGAACTGCCCAAAGGCTATTTTATTGTGTTTAAGCAAAGTGCCGTTTCAACACCCAGTCTTGAAGCGAGTGTTTTGGAAAGCAATCTCAGTGCCAAAGTGGGTTATGCGGGAACGATTCGAATTTCACCCTCCGAAAGTCGTCTCAAACCGTATGAACACCAAACGGAAGCCTTTGAAAAGTTGCAAGAAAAAATTATCAAATCACAGAAAAACCCTTTTGCGGGGCTTTTGGTGTTACCGACAGGGGGAGGCAAAACGTTAACCGCCGCTTTGTGGATTGCGCAAAATATTTTAGACAAGAAGAAAAAAGTCTTGTGGATTGCGCACCGACATGAATTATTGGAACAAGCCAAAAATACCTTTGTGGATAAATTAGCCTATAAAGACATTTTTGCCACGATTGAAAGTTTCAATTATCGGATGGTTTCAGGGATTCACGATAAAGCGGTCAATATCCGAGAAAGTGACCAATTAGTGATTGCCAGCAAAGATAGTTTGAGTTATGGTTTTGAACACTTGAATCGAATTTGGTTTGAAAAAGGGGTGGATGAAGTGTTTTTAGTGATTGACGAAGCCCATCACGCCACCGCAACGACCTATCGTAAATTAATCGAAAAGATTCAAGGCAGTGTTTCTAAATTTGCCCTTTTAGGGTTAACGGCAACTCCAACCCGAACGGCGGAAAACGAGCGAGGATTGTTGCACAAAATTTTTCCAGACGATATTGTTTATAAAATTGACCTCAAAACCCTCATTCGACTCGGTATTTTATCCACGCCTGTTTTCGAGGAAGCCGCAACAGGTCAAAATTTTATGGAGGAATTGAGTCCCGAAGACATTGAACGCATCAATAACTTGGATATCGGGAGCATTGGGAAAGAGATTGCAACGAATATTGCTAACAATAGTGTCCGAAATCACCTCATCGTGGATCGGTATGTTCAAAATAAGGAAAAATACAAGCAAACGCTTGTTTTTGCCTTAAATCAAGATAATGCCATTGCGCTTCACGCCCTTTTTCAAGCGAAAAAAGTGAAATCGGCGTTTGTGATTGCGTCGGTGACGGATGCGGCTACAGGAAGTTCTTCCCAGTTCACCAAAGAAAATGGGGCTAAAATTGAACAATTCCGAAAGGGAGAATTGGAAGTCTTGATTAATGTCAATATTTTGACGGAGGGAACGGACGTTCCCAATGTTCAATCCGTTTTTTTGACCCGCCCAACGATTTCAACGATTTTAATGACTCAAATGATTGGGCGCGGGTTAAGAGGTCCCAAAGCGGGCGGAACGGCAGAAGCCTATATTGTCAGTTTTATGGATGACTGGCAAGATAAATTTGCATGGGTCAATCCTGAGAAACTGGTCATTGATGAGACGATTGATTTTAGCGATAACGTAAAAGAAAGTAAAAAACAATTGTTGCGATTAGTGGCGATTAGCAAAATGGAGGAATTTGCCATTTTAGCCGACCGTATTATTGATTCGGCCGCTAAAAAAGAAATTGAACGGCTGGATTTTATTCAACGGATTCCAAAAGGCATTTATCAATTTCGTTTTTTAGAGCCGTCACAGCCCGACGAAGCCATGGAACGCGTTTGCGAAATCTTAGTTTATGACAATTTTGAATCGGCTTACCAAACGTTGATGCAACAATTACCTGCTTTTGTGGAAGGAATCGGCAGTGATTATGTTCAATTTTATGCGGAGCATTATGCGGAAGAATTGGAAAAGACCTTTTTTCAAGGCGTAGCGAAATATCCTGCGTACCGACGAGACGATATCAAAAATTTGCTTAAATATTATACGATTCAAGGAGCCGTCCCTCCGTATTTGCTGTTCAGCGACCGCGAAAAGTATGATGTAGATCGATTGGCAACCGAAATGCACGAGAAAGGGATGAATCGCGCTCAAGAAAAAGCATTTATCGATCGCTGTTGGGAGGATAGCGAAACAGCTTGGCAAACGTTCTTCAATTATGATAAATTAAATTTGAGGCGCGAAATTAACTTGGCGATGGAAAAATTGATTGAACCAGAGTTGTATCAATCCAAACAGGTTAAGCCCGTCGACGAAAAGGAAATTCGAACGTATGAAAAAATGGACATGGGTGAAATTTATGCCGTCAATCCTGCCTACGAACGAGATTTAAGGGATAAAGTCTTTCAAAAATTTACAGATAGCGATGGTTTTTATTTCAGTGAAATGTCGCCTCATTTCAAAAGTAAAAATAGAGCCAATTTTCGGGTGGACCATATTGTATCCCGATTCAATGGTGGATTGACCGTTTTGGACAATTTGCAATTGTTGACCCTCCACGAAAATGCGAAAAAAGGAAGATATTAACTCCGAAGCAGGTTCCCATCAATGCGTCCAAAAACGGGTTGACGGGCATCGTGCTCCCGTTAAAAAGAACAAAAATATTGTAAAAGATTGGTTTTTAAATTTTTACAAGTAATTAAAAAAAAGTATAAAAAAAAGTTGCAACATTGAACCCTAAAACGTACCTTTGCTAAAACTTATTTCTAAGTTTAAAAGGGTTGTTTCGATGGGGCAAAAGTGGCGGAAAGTAATGAGTATTGGTGTTCAGTACGGTACGTAATAAATATTTAAAAATACTGTTAACAACAAGGGCACTAACGACAACCCGCCCGCGCAACCCCACGCAAAGGCTCGACGCGGGCGGGTGTGCGTTAGTGC
>JBEEMZ010000354.1:0-4417 GCA_041192405.1 Bacteroidota bacterium
ACGGAAAACAGAGCTGTTTTGACGAATTTTTCCAGAACCATGAATGAGAATGTGGAAGCATTGCGCAAGATTTCGGATGAACAAAATCGGCGATTGAGTCATGATTTGAATGCGAATTTTGGGACGTTGATTCGGTTGGCGAATGAGCAAAATGAGAAAAAATTAGAAATTCCAGCGACTTTTTGGGATGATTTAAAAAAAGTATCGGCTCAAATTAAAAGCCGTTTTTCTGCATAAAAATTTTGCTACGAATAGCACAAATTTTCTCTAATTCAAACCAAATTAGAGAAAATTCGTGCCATTCGTGGCAAATCACTTTCATCAAAATTATGGCAAATCATCAAAAACCAAACTTTTTTTGGCCTGGATATGCTGACTTAATGAATAATTTATTTTACATTATGTTGGTATTATACGTTTTAACCTTCGTCATTTTGAAAAATGAGCAAGCAAAATACAAAGCAGATGCTGAACAATTGCGTCAAATTCGGCGTATTGAAAACGCAGTCAATAATATTGACACAACCCGACATTATTTTGCCTACGATTCCATTTATCAAAAGCATGTTTTAAGTATTAATGTACAATTCGCGTCGGGTCAATATGATATACATCAACTTTCTAATGATACAAGAGATAGCTTGCGCAAAGCGGGCGAGCGAATTCACAATTTAATTTTGAAATCTCAAAAAGAAAAAGCCTTAGAAGTCAAATTTTTGGTCATTATCGAAGGTCAGGCTTCACGAGACGGTTCGCCGCGTAATTTTCCATTGAGCCATGAACGCGCTCGTTCGCTTCTGAATTTTTGGAAAAGCAATTCAATTGACATGGAGCGATTGAACAATTGTGAATTGGTGGTTGCGGGGAGTGGTGAAGGTGGCTTGCCGCGTATTCAACCCGATGTACCGCCTGCGAACCAACGTTTTTTGATTCACATCATTCCTAAAATTGGTTCTTTTAAAAAAGGCAAAAATATGTTGCGCTAATTTTTGAAAAACGATATATTTGCGCCATTAAGTAGTTCGATTGAAAAAACCTATCCCAAAGGTGGGCGAGGTTGTAATCTTGTCCACCTTAATATATTGATTATCAATTATTTATCTTTTGATACCTTATTTTCATTAAATTACTTATTAAAATTAAAACCAACTAAATTCATTGTCTCTATGTCTGAATTTTATAATAAAAACGAACCCTTTTTTTTTATATCATACCTATTTTTGATGTTTGGTATTGCGTGGCAGCTTTTTTTGCCACAAACGTATCCATTTTTCTTTTTTTCGGAACATCGAACTTTTTTGGTCGATTGGTTTTTCAAAATAACCACTTGGCTTGGCGAAACGGCTCCGTACATTGCATTTACAGCTTATTTTTTTGTGAAAGACAAAAAAAAAATATTATTATCTGTAATGACCGGTTTTGCGGCTTTATTGGTTTCAACCTTGTTGAAAATGGCATTCGCACACGATAGACCTGCTACCGTTTTGTCCAAAACAGGATTATTAGCCAAAGTTAAATTTGTAGAAGGCGTAGAAATTTTTCAAGGCACGACCAGTTTTCCGTCTGGGCATACCATGTCAGCATTTGCGATTTACGGATTAGCGGCTTTTTTATTTGAAAACACAACTTTAAAAGCGATTTTCGCTTTGATTGCTGTTTTAATTGGCGTTTCAAGAGTCTATTTAATTGAACATTTCCCAGAAGATGTATTGGTTGGGGCAATGATCGGATTGATGATTGGGATTACCGTTTATCATTATAGAGCTGTTATTGAAGATTTTACAGCATAATTGAGTTGCTTAGTTAGTTAAATCATTGATTATCAAGTATTTAATCAATAAACTAACTAACTAACTAACTAACCAACTAACTATACCATGCAAGATAAAATATTAGAAATCAATAATTTAAAAATAGAATTTGATAGTTTTGATAGACGCACCTATACCAATACTCGAATCGTTGCCGTGAATGGTATCAGTTTCACCATTTATAAAGGCGAAACTGTTGGTATCGTTGGCGAATCGGGTTCGGGTAAATCGGTTACAGCATTAAGCATTATGCGGCTGCTGGAAGAACCGCCAGGAGAAATTATGCCTGAATCTTCTATTTTGTTTTATCCAAATGCGGGCGAAAAATCGGTTAATTTGGCAAAATTGTCTGAAGATGAGATGCCACAATATCGTGGAAAGCATCTTGCTATGATTTTTCAGGAACCAATGACCTCTTTAAATCCCGTTTATAGTTGCGGTGCGCAAGTCACAGAAGCCATTTTGGTACATAACGATATCAGCAAAGCGGCTGCCAAACAAAGAACCATAGAGTTATTTGAAAAAGTGAAATTGCCCAATCCTGCTGAAATCTATAAGCGTTATCCACATGAATTGAGTGGGGGGCAAAAACAGCGTGTCATGATTGCAATGGCGATGTCTTGTGACCCTGCCGTTTTGATTGCGGACGAACCAACTACGGCATTAGACGTGACTGTTCAAAAGGAAATTTTGAAATTAACGAATGAATTGCAACAAAATTTTGGCACATCCATTCTATTCATTACCCATGACTTGGGTGTGATTGCAGAAATTGCAGACCGTGTTTTGGTGATGTACAAGGGAAATATTGTGGAAACGGGTCGGGTAGAGGACGTTTTTTTGCGCCCACAACATCCATATACGAAAGGTTTGTTAGCTTGTCGCCCACCGTTAGGACAGCGATTGAAGCGGTTGCCTGTCGTTTCGGATTTTATGGGAACGCGTCTTGATGAGCAAACAGGTAAAATGGAGTTATATGAAAAAGAAAATATTCAAACGGTTATAGGCAATACGATTTCAGATGTAGAAGCCTTGTCGCGTAGTGCGAAACGGATGGAGCAAAAACCAATGATGGAAGTTAAAAATCTAAATACTTGGTTTCCAACGAAATCGAATCTTTGGGGACAACCTGTTGAATGGTTTAAAGCAGTGAATGATGTCAGTTTTAACGTGTATCCTGGTGAGACATTAGGTTTAGTTGGCGAATCTGGTTGTGGCAAAACGACGCTTGGGCGTACTATTTTGCGTTTGATGAAACCTCAAAGCGGTGAAATTGTGTTTGAAAATCATCATTTAGAACAAATGGAACAATATGATTTGCGTCCGTTGCGTAAAAAAATGCAAATTGTATTTCAAGACCCGTATTCGTCGCTGAATCCGCGTATGAGCATTGGAGCTGCGATTTTAGAACCGATGCAAGTTCATAAAATTTATGCCAATGATAAAATTCGCAGAGAAAAAGTCATTGAATTGCTTGAAACCGTGAGCATGTCGGCGGATCATTATCATCGGTATCCGCATGAATTTTCGGGCGGGCAGCGACAACGCATTTGTATTGCGCGAGCGTTGGCGTTGCAACCGACTTTTTTAGTGTGTGATGAGTCTGTTTCTGCCTTAGATGTGTCTGTGCAGGCACAAGTATTGAATTTATTAACGGATTTGAAGGAAAAAATGCAATTTACGTGTGTTTTTATTTCACATGATTTGTCGGTCGTCCGTTTTATTAGCGATAGAATTATGGTGATGAATAAAGGTAAAATTGAAGAAATTGGGTTTTCGGATGAAATTTATCGAAATCCGAAAACTGAATATACGCAGCGATTAATCGAAGCGATTCCAAAAGGGTTGTAATAATGCAAAAATGCAAACATATAGTTACATAGAAAACATAGGTTTTAAGATACTATGTAACTATGTGTTTGCAAAAATAAAAAGGAGGTGATTTTCAATAATTCAAAATTACGTATCGTATTCATGGGTACACCCGAATTTGCGGTGTGTTCATTAGACATTTTAATCCAAAATGGGTATCATATCGTCGGCGTGATAACCGCAACGGACAAATTAGGGGGGCGTGGCAATAAACAATTGATTCAATCGCCCGTCAAACAGTATGCGATAAAACATCATTTGCCTGTTTTACAACCCGAAAAACTTAAAAGTCCTGAATTTGTAGCAGCTTTACGCGCTTGGAATGCGGATTTACAAATTGTGGTTGCGTTCCGCATGTTACCCGAAATCGTTTGGAATATGCCGCGATTGGGAACAATGAACGTACATGGTTCCTTATTGCCCAAATATCGAGGTGCTGCACCGATTCATTGGGCGGTCATTAACGGTGAAAAAGAAACGGGTGTGACAACTTTTCTATTAAAACACGAAATTGATACAGGAGACATCTTGTTATCAAAGAAAATGTTTATATCTGAAAATGAAACGACAGGCGATATTCACGATAGAATGATGTTATTAGGCGCAAATGCACTGTTGGAATCGGTTCAAAAGGTTGAAAGTGGCAATATACAATTGATTCCTCAACCCGATATTGAAGCGACACATGCTCCTAAATTATTCCATGAAATGTGCGAAATTAATTTTAATCGCCC
>JBEEMZ010000355.1:0-4414 GCA_041192405.1 Bacteroidota bacterium
AATAAAATAAATCTATTGGAAGATTTATTACTTCCTTCAGTTAACCTTAATTAAATAGCTTTTTTCAAAAAAATAATCCTCTAATGATTTGATAATCAAATCATTAGAGGAATTTTACTGACACCAACTTAATTCAATCAATTCGCCCTAACGAGCATTTCATAAGCCAATTCAATGCTTTTCTCCTCGACTTTGACCTTATCCTTGCCTTTATCTTTGCTTTTTTCAATTTCCGCGTCTTGTTTGATATAACAAGTTTTATCATCTTTCAAGGCTTGAATCGTTCCGTTCAAAATCTTATCGCCTTTTTTCCAAGCGATTCTATCGCCCACCTTGAAACCCCGATACGAAATCGGTGCTTCAGCCGCCCCCCAAACATCGCCTTCCACTGCAAAGTATTGATTTTTAATCATATACACTTTAATATTCATTAAAAATTCACCGCCAGGGACGCGTTTAACGGTTTGCGTAATGGCATCTTCCATCGTTTTGGCGCGGGATTTTTTCAATTCAGTGGTACTGCCGCCGATGTAGGAACTCAACGGTTTATATTTCAAATTAGCATCCACATTGCGAGTGGACATCATATTAATCGTGCCGACTTGTCGAACCGACGTGCCACACGAAGCCAGTAACAAAGTACTGCATACAAGAATTGAGAGTTGTCTCATTGCGGTCATTCAAAAGTTTTGTTTAAATCAAATTATAAAGTTATTGATTATCAATGCAATAACGTTTGTAAAAGCAATATTATTGCCTTTGTGACATGTCACAATTCGTTTTTTTTATTAAATTTTTAGACTTGAAAAAAACCAAGTCAAAGCTATAAGAGCAATTGCCATAACAAAATTCATTAATATAAATTTGAATTTCTAAAAGAATGCTTTTTCTTGCAAAAATCAAATCATCCCGATTCAAACCATATTTTTCAATCGAAATCCGACCATTATCTTTCATCACAATTAAGCAAAAATGGCAATTTTAAGTTATTTTTTAACTTGATTCAAAACCTTTATTGCCTTGCAACCCGCCCGTATGTACGGCGACAAGGTGGCTATTCGGTGCAAATTTCCCCCTTTTCAAATCTTCAAACAACCCATAAAACAATTTACTTGTGTAAACATAATCCAATTCAAATTGATATTTTTGTTCAAAATCGTGTTTGAATTGCAACAATTCAGGTTTTATTTTCGCATAACCGCCAAAATGATATTCATTTTCAATCTTCCAATCGCTTTGCACTCGAATTTGTTGGCTATCCAACAAGTTTTGAACGGTTTTTTCTAAAAAATTGCCTTTCAAAACGGCGTAACCAATCGCTTTACACCCCGCATCTGCATCGGTCAAACCCGTCAGCATGCCCGCAAACGTGCCGCCCGTACCTACCGCAACCGCATACATATTAGGCGAAAATCCTAATTGTTCATGGATTTCTGAGACGATTTCACTGCAACCGCGCATCGCTAAATCATTTGTGCCGCCTTCGGGCAAGAGATAAATATTTGATAATGAAAGGTTTAAAAATGCAATAATTTGTTCAAGTGATTGATTAGACAACATTCTGTAATCGCTGCGGCTTACAAAATAAAATTGCATCCCGCACGATGCTGCAAATTGCAAGGTTGGATTCAACGGTTCTGTCCGTTCGCCGCGCACGATGCTAATCGTTTGGAAATCAAAGCGTTGCCCCGCCGCCGCTACTGCATATAAATGATTGGAAAACGCGCCGCCAAACGTTAACAGCGTTTTGAAACCTTGCGCACGAGCGAATTCTAAATTATATTTCAATTTGCGCCATTTATTGCCTTGCACGGTGGGATGAATTAAGTCATCTCGTTTGACCCAAATTGTTGGTTTGTTACGCGAGTCCGAACCCACGTCTAAACGTTGAAGCGGTGATTTTTCTAAGAAAAAAGACATTTTTTATCGTTTAACAAGCTATGGAAGTGTCACGGAAAAGGCAAATTGATATTCAAAAATTGCTGCCTACGTCAAAAAACGCGCCAAATATGTGTAAAAAATATATCAATTATAACTATTTGCAAATCATTAACACACTATTAACAATAAATCATCAGATAATGATTTATCTTTGATGTAACAAACTTTTCACCGAAAGCATTATGAATGAATTGATTAAAAATGAATAAATTTAATATGTCATATTTGGCATTATATTTGAGGACAAACGCGTAGAAAACAATGTTTTATGCTTGAATTATTTTGAAATATTTTTAAAATCCTATCGTTTTACTGTCACGATTTCTTTTTAAAAAAAAGATAAATAATGGATGCATTTCAAGTTTTCCAGTGTCACAATTAACGTAATCCGTAGCAAACCACGAACAATCAAAACGCAAATATTTGTCCTCGTAAGCATCACAGAGAAAACAATCATCAAAAAAAACCGGTCACTCATGCAACAGAAACAAATTTTAACAGCATCCGTAGTAACTCTTAAAAAATCTAACATGGTCGCATCCCGTTTCACCAAAGGTGGCAACAATAACGACGGAAGCTATATTTGGGTCGGTTAATCCATTTTTAAATCCAACCACGAACCCGATATATTATTAAAATATACTTCCTCCCCGAAAAGGCTTATACCAAAAATTATGGAATAAGCCTTTTGCGTAAGTAACGATTAATTTTATAATTCATTCATTATCAATCAATTCATCATTCAATTGCCGTCATCATTTTGCATTGACGATAGGTGCCGTTGCTATTAATGGTCTGCAATTGATACACATAATTTTGATGTGCAATACCTAAACCTTTGAGATTCACTGGAATAGCGTGATTGCCCGCATCTAACGTTCCGCATGGAATCGTTGCAACTTTCCTGCCTGTTACGTCCCACAAATCAATTTGTACTGCTGCTGCGTTTGTCAATGTAAAGGGAATGTTGGTTAAATCTCGGTACGGATTTGGGAAATTTTGTCCCAACTTGAATTGTCCACCCGTTTCCACTTCCACCATTTTGCTAATGCCCGAACCGCTAATCGCTACTTCGAGGTACGCATCATAACCCAATGCAGCATCTGCATTCGGTGTTAACGTTGCGGTTTGGTAGTTGTAGCCATCTGAAAATACATTATCATTGGCGGGTGACATCGGGTCTGCCCCATTTGGATAAAAAGTCGGATTCGCTGCATAAATCGCATTTTTAGTAGCAATCGGGAAGGTCAATTGCGAAATGGCTGCATAATTGGCATTTACATATACTTGAAAATGAATATGTGTAATGCGTCCATTGTACCACGCAGGGAAAATCGTCGTAAATTCTGCCATTCCATTGGCATCCGTCATCTGATAACCGCGCAAATACGTCTTGCCCGCTTGCCCAACATTCATATTATTGTCGTAGCCAGAATACAAACCATCTTTGCTGCAATGCCAAATATTGACGCGTAAATTGCTCATTGGCAAACAGTTAGATGCGCCAATAATTTTTAATTTGACATTTAAACGAATGCCTGTACGGTCTTCCCGCAAGTCTTTTCGGAAAAAAGTGGCATTTGCCGTCAAATCTAATGGAAATGGGCCCGCCGTTTCTGTTGGAATTAAGGTACACACATTTGGTGGCAATTTGGAAGGGGCAGCGTTGGTTTTAGCGACTGCTTTCGCGCCGACGATTGTTGAGCCGAAGCCGACTAAGCCGAGACTTTTGAGAAACTCTTTTCTTTTCATAACGAAATAATGATTGGTGTAAATAGATGCAACACGATAATATACCGTTTAGGTTGCGTTTGCAAAAAATTATATTAGTTCAAATAACCGCATCAATGCTGTTGCCGAAGCCACCTTTTTCAACGGTGACAAATCTAATTGTTTTCTAATTTGATTCAGATATTTCAAATCTATCTCAATCACTGAATCTGCAAAAGTTCTTGCAGCAATCACCGTTTTCCAACTTGTTGCCTTCACGCGCACACTATGCACAGCGTAACGTGCGGGATGAATATGCACAAAATGTTTCAAATCATTTCCCATTAACAACACCCATTCTGAACCATCTGAAACCGTTAATTTGAAATAATTATGATTTGCTTTTAAAAACGATTCATAAAGTGTTGGTTCATAAATATTTAGCTCTATTAATTGTTGTGCAATTTCTTTGAAAAGCGTTTCTACGGCTAAATCACCCGTGTACAAATCCATGATAGAATCACCAATTTGTTTTAAATTAATTTCGATTTGTTCGGACGTGTCCTGCCGCAAGGCGGCGCGAACCGTTTGCAAATGGTGTTTGAAGCGGTTGAAAATAAAAGGATATTCCATATTTTTTTTGTTTTTTAACAACTAATTTCTATTTTTGCCATTTACAACGAATATAACCATTTATTGCAACGCGTTATGATAAAACTTAAATCTATGCAATTGAAACTTTCTAATTTTTTGAAGAAAAATG
>JBEEMZ010000356.1:0-4397 GCA_041192405.1 Bacteroidota bacterium
AGCCATCAACCCAATCCCATTAATTCCACCCAATTTATCTCAGAATCGGAATTTTTAATTCAAATACAAAAAAAAAATGATTAAAACACCTTAAAAAGCACGGTTTCATTCGTTCTATCTACGGCTATACTTGAAATGTATAAAAAAAAGACGTATTTTTGCAAATGAAAATTATTATTTGACGCAATTGAGGGACGAGATTGGCTTAATGCAACCAGAAGTACACTTATTTAGTGAACCTTTTCGCCGCGAACAGAATGGAATCGTTTGGTATCAACAAGAAGAAATGTTATTTCAAACGGATGATACGGCTTTCGACCGCTTTATGGAAAGTGGTTGGCGGCGTTCGGGCTATTTATTTTATCGGTTAACCCATTTTCCAGAGAGCGATGGGCAGTTTTCAACGGTTTTGCCTTTGCGCATCCGCTTGGAGGGATTTGTATTTTCTAATAGTCAACTTAAAATTTTTAAAAAAAATACAGATTTGACATATCAAATCACAGGTTCGCGCCCGACTCCTGAACATATTAAATTATTTGAATTGCATAAAAAGCGTTTCAAAGCGTATCCGCCTGATTCGATTTATGATTATATTACGGAAAGGCATGAGCGTTATCCTACTAAAGGTATGATACTCAATGTGTTCCATGATAAACAATTAGTTGCGGCGAGTTTTATTGATGTGACCAATCGTTCCGTTTCAAGCATTTATGGGATGTTTCATCCTGATTATTCGGCGCGGAGCTTGGGGATTTTGACGATGTTGTTAGAAATTCAGTACTCGACTCGGCGCGGTTGCTCCTATTATTATCCTGGATTTGCATACATTGAACCTTCGTTTTACGATTATAAGAAACGTTTTAATAATCTGGAAGCATACGATTGGCAACGGTGGCAACCTTATCCGCGTTTGCAATAAAAATGTCTTTATTTTTTATCGCTGCCACAACAATTTGCCCCATTTGGAGTTAATGTATATTTCAAACGAATTCCATCACTTCAAAAATCAAGGACTATGAGACATTGGTGGCAAGAAGCCGTTATTTATCAAATCTATCCGCGCAGTTTTAAGGATAGCAATGGAGACGGAATCGGGGATTTACAAGGCATCCTTTCTAAATTAGACCATCTTAAATGGTTGGGAATCAATGTATTATGGCTGAGTCCTTTTTATAAATCGCCTAATGCGGATAATGGTTATGATATTTCGGATTATCAAAATATCATGGATGAATTCGGCACAATGGCAGATTTTGACCAGCTTTTAGCGGCGGCACATCAAAAAGGGATTAAATTAATCATTGATTTGGTCGTCAATCACTCGTCAGACGAACATTTTTGGTTTCAAGAATCCAAAAAATCCAAAGAGAATCCATATCGAGATTATTACGTATGGCGACCGCCCTTGAATGGTGATGCGGCTCCGCCGAATGATTGGATTTCGTTTTTCAGTGGTAAAGCATGGGAGTTAGACCCGATTACAAATGAATATTATTTGCATTTGTTCGCTAAGAAACAACCTGATTTGAATTGGGAAAATCCGAAATTGCGTCAGGAAATTTATAAAATGATGCATTTTTGGTGTCAAAAAGGGGTTGACGGCTTCCGAATGGACGTAATTGCGTTTTTGTCTAAGGATCTTTCGTTTCCGAATTATGCAGAAGGGCAATTTGGAAACCTGAAGTCTTACGCAAATGGCCCCCGAATTCATGAGTTTTTGCAAGAAATGAACCGTGAAGTGTTATGTAAATACGATGTTATGACGGTTGGTGAGGCATTTGGGGTTGAATCGCATCAAATTAATGATTATGTGGGCAAATCTCGCCATGAATTAAATATGTGTTTTCATTTCGATTACGTCGGCATTGACCGCGATGAAAAAAACTTTTTTAAAGCCAAACCGGATTGGAAATTGTCCGATTTGAAGGCGATTTTGGCAAAATGGGATGCGGCTTTGGGCGAAGAAGGTTGGAATAGCCTCTATTTTGGCAATCACGACAACCCGCGTATGGTCAGCCGTTTCGGAAATGATGGCGCGTTTCATAAAAAATCGGCGAAAATGTTGGCAACGGTCTTGATGACGATGCGCGGCACACCTTATGTTTATCAAGGCGACGAAATCGGCATGACGAATACGCCGTTCCATGATATTAAAGAATTGGATGATATTCAGGCGAAAAATGCTTGGCAGGAATTGGTTGTCGAAGGCGGTGCAGACCCTATTGAGTTTATGAAGGATATGAATTTGACCTCGCGGGATCATGCGCGAACGCCTGTTTGTTGGGATGCAAGTCGGCATGCGGGTTTTACGGATGGTGAACGTACTTGGTTGAAAATCAATCCTTTATATGAAAAAATCAATGTCGCGGCAGCGTATGAAGATAAAGATTCTATTTTATGGTATTATAAAAAATTGATTGCGTTCCGTCAAGCAACGCCTACTTTGATTTATGGCGCGTATCAAGATATTGCGCCAGACGATGAAGCGATTTTTGCGTATAGTCGTGTGTTAGAAGCAGATATGTATTTGATTATTCATAATTTCTCTGATAAAACCACTTATTTCACCGTTCCGAAAGCGCAACTGCCGAGAGCAGAAGGCATTTGGAGGTGCTGCATGGCGAATTATGAGGTCACGAATGGCGAATCGCAGCCAAATGATCATCCGTTGGAAATGCGCCCATATGAATCGCGGGTCTATCATTTTACGGAAATGAATTTTGAGTAAGTTGGTTGGTTAGTTAGTTGGTTGGTTGGTTAGTTGGTTGGTTTGAATATTGATTATCAATCTTTTAACCAACTAACCAACCAACTAACTAACCAACTAATTTCCTAACATGTAACCCATTGAAATACCGATCACTCGGTGTTTAATTTCTTCATTATCGCTCCCTTTTGGGTCTAAATTCAAGAGGCTTAAACCGTATTGAAATCGAATCAGCAAACGCTGAATTTCAATGCCTGCACCGACATTCAGCCCAAAATCGGTCAATGTAAAATTACTATCATCCGCCGTCCCAAATTTAATATCATTAGAGGTCGTGCTACTGAGGTAAGTAACTTTTTGTTTGCCCGCGATGCCAAGTGCAAGATAGGGACCCGCAAAAAGTTGAAATCTATTGTTGCCAAAGCGCGCCCGATACAAAATATTAACTGGAACTTCGAGATACAACGGCGAAATTTCGGAAGTAAAGGCATTTCCAGCAATTTTCGCACCTTTGCTGCTTAATAACAAACCCGATTGAATATTTAAGGTTTGCGAAAATGGTTTTTCGACGATTGCGCCGAGATGAAAACCTGTGCGCGTATTGACGTTGAAGCCTGTCAGTCCTTGTCCTGCAACGGTTGCAAGATTCAAACCCCCACAAATACCAACTTTTATTTGGGCAAATGCTGGTTTGGTAGCTAATAAAATTAGCATCAAAAGAAATGTGATTGTTTTTCTCATTTTAAAAAAATTTAATAGGTCAAAAACCTAAGTGGTGTAGTTCAATCAGTGATGCAATTATGCCGCCAATTTGAACACAAAAATAATACTTTAAATTGGGTATTTTATATTACATTTGTTGAATTAAGAACTTTTTTTACATGAAAATTTTTACTTGGGCGATTTTTTTAACCTTCGCCATCCCTGTTTTCGGACAAACCGCCTACTTTGATAATTTTGAAACCGTTCAGACTTGGACGATTTTTGAAGAATTGGTCGCGGGTAATGCTTGTTATGGCGACAATATTGGCGAAGTGGCGCGCTCAACGGAGGTTGCGCACGAAGGTTCAACAGGTTTGCGCGTCTGGTCGAACAAAAATGCTGCCATGAAAAGCAATCATGTCATCGCGGCACACCACATCAGCAATACGGATGGCATCACGGGGCGTTTGCGCGTAGGTATGTGGACATATTGTGCGACGGCGATTGGCTTGACGCAATCAGGTCCAGAATTCAGTTTACAATCTACGCGTTTGGTGGGTGGACAACATTTGACGTACATTGCAGGGATTCAATACATTGGTAATCAATGGATTACAAATAAATGGAATATTTGGCATAATGGCGTTTGGAAAGAAATTCAGTTGTCGGAATTCGGAACGACGTTGGCGAGCAATACTTGGTATTACTTAGAATTGGAATTTGACATGACGACAAATCGCTATATTGCGTTTAAAATTCAAGGCGGCGGCTTAAATCAAACATTGGATTTAACTCAAAATTTCCAAAATGCAACAAGTGGATTTTTAATAGGCGCGGAGGCGCGGAATTGGACTCCTTCCTATTTTGTGACCGCCGAAAGTGAGAATTTATGGGCGAATTGTTCACAAATATATGAAAATAAAATTTATTATGATGAAATCAAGGTGGAACAAGTGACGGTGTTGCCTGTGACGCTTTTGGCATTTAG
>JBEEMZ010000357.1:0-4395 GCA_041192405.1 Bacteroidota bacterium
AAACCATGCTGATATGTAAAAGAATGACCATTTTAAAACCACTTAAACGTAACAGTTTGTAGAAGGTTTAAATGGAGTCCATTTTGGGCTAACAAAGGTAGTAAATTGTGTTTAAATCGCAACAAAATTTGGGACAATTCAAAAAAAAAAGCATCCTTGCGGATGCTCTCACTCAAAACCAAAACTTAGAGTTATCTTGAAAAAAACCTTATTTTCATTCATACTTTTTTGACGGTAAAAAATAGTTAAGGTGCTTAACCAATTGTTAAACCTATGTTAATTCAAAAAAAACATATTTGAATAAAAAATCTTCCCATGTCGGGCAAAATGACCAATAATATAAGAAAAATCTTGATAAATGCCTTAAAATTATTACAAATTGATTAATTTTCCACTCAATTTCTAAAATCTCATTTTTTATGACAGAATTTCGTCGTTCATTAGGTTTGTTAGATGCTACTATGGTTGTTATGGGTTCCATGATTGGTAGTGGTATTTTTATAGTTAGTGCAGACATTACACGCAATGTGGGTAGTGCGGGGATGTTGATATTGGTTTGGGTTTTGACAGGTATTATGATGATTTGCGCCGCGCTGAGTTACGGCGAATTATCTGGAATGTACCCAAAAGCGGGTGGATTATACGTGTATTTGCGAGAAGCATTTGGTCCGTTGGTCGCTTTTTTGTATGGTTGGGCATTATTTACGGTCATTACGACGGGTACAATTGCGGCAATTGGAGTTGCATTTGGCAAATTCGCAGCTTACATTTTCCCGTTTTTGGGTGAAAAAAATTATTTAATGGGTTCCGAACAAGACTTTTTTAAAGTCAGTGCTGCTCAATTGACCTCCATTTTAATGATTGTTTTTTTGACCTTCATTAATGCACGCGGCGTTCAAAATGGGCGTTGGGTACAAACGATTTTCACGGTGGCAAAAATTGGTGGTTTGGCATTGTTAATTCTTTTTGGAGCTATGGTTGTGAAAGATACCAATTTTTGGCAACTGAATTGGCAAGATGCATGGACGATGCAAAGCCTTAAAATGAATCATGGTGTTGTGGAAAAAACACCAATTGTCGGCGTTTGGGCGATGATTTCAGCCATTGCGATGGCAAGTGTTGGTTCCGTTTTTGCAAGTTTTGCGTGGGACAATATTACTTTTATTGCGGGCGAAATCAAAAATCCTGTGCGTAATATTGGTTTGAGCCTTTTTATTGGTGTTGCGGGTGTGATTGGGCTTTATATTTTGGCGAATTTTGTTTTTTTGCGCGTTTTACCATTGCAAGGCATTGCTTTTGCCGAATCGGATAGGGTAGGGGTGGACGCTGCGAAAAGTATTTTTGGCAGTTTTGGGACGACTTTAATCGCTATTTTGGTGATGATTTCGACGGCAGGTTGTAATAATGGCTTTATTTTATCATCATCTCGCGTATTTTATACGATGGCGCAAGATAATTTATTCTTTAAATCCAATGCGGAATTAAATGATGTGGGCGTACCTGAAAAATCGTTGTGGTATCAATGTATATGGGCTTGTTTGTTGTGTTTGAGTGGTAAATATGGTGATTTATTGGATTATGTTACGTTTGTGGTGCTGCTTTTTTATGGATTGGCGGTGTATGCGGTTTTCGTGTTGCGGAAAAAATATCCGAATGCGGAGCGTCCTTATCGGGCTTTTGGCTATCCTTTTGTGCCAAGTCTTTATTTGATTATTACTCTTTTTATGGGCATTCCGTTACTGATTTATAAACCATTTTATACATGGCCAGGGTTGGCTTTGGTTTTATTGGGGATTCCTGTTTATTTTTTGATAATGAAGCAGGAAAAAATAGAATAAAACAAAAGTATCCACGAATTTGACAAATTTTTACGAATGCCAATACTGAAATTAGCAAAAATTCGTGAAATTCGTGGCTTATTTATTTTTTATAACCAATTGATTATCAATGATATACGCAATTGAAATGCCAATTGTGTATGAAAGCAAATCCGACCACAAAAATTCAAATCCTAAAATCAAACCACCAAGTTTTGTATGGCGCAGCGATTCAATCCAAGGCGCGTGATATAATTGTAAGCATTCGATTGCAAAACAAAATATAATTGCGTAAATTGCTGATTTTAAACAAGTTGATTTGCTTTGAATCATTCTAAATCCCCAATAAATCATTCCCGCCCAAATCGCGTCGCCCACATAATCATGTATGAAAGTCCCAGAAGTTGGATAAAATTGTCTGGATGCGTAACCAATCAACATAAACAATAAGGTAAGCAAAATGTGTTTAACAATTTGATTCATAGTTGTTTATAGGTTATATATTTGCCACGAATTATACAAATTTGCACGAATTATTTTTTAATTCGTGCAAATTTGTGTAATTCGTGGCAAATTATTTATTTATATTTTTGCAATTAACGTTTGATTTCCAAACACTTTTTGGTCTATTTCGACTTCAATTTTGGCATCCAAAGGCAAATAAATATCCACCCGCGAACCAAATTTAATGAATCCAAAATCTTCACCTTGTTTCACTTTATCGCCCGTATTCACATAACAAATAATGCGTTTTGCCAATGAACCCGCAATCTGACGCAATAAAATTTCTTTTTTACCATTATTGAACACAACCGTTGTGCGCTCATTCTCCGTCGAAGATTTTGGATGCCATGCCACCAAATATTTACCTGCATGATATTTGAAATAACTAATCGTCCCACTAATCGGATTGCGATTCACATGCACATTCAAAGGCGACATGAAAATACTTACTTGAAGACGCTTATCTTTAAAGTATTCATTTTCAATGGTTTCCTCAATCACAACGACTTTCCCATCTGCGGGCGCGTAGATTTTGTTATCATCCAAAACAGGCACTTGACGCGTTGGATTTCTAAAAAATTGTAATATCAACCCGAAAAAAACGATTGATAAAAACAAAAAAATACTAAATAAAAATGGCAAATAATTGTAAACGCCAAGATTTAAAATGGCTAATGAAATGATGGTAATGAGTATAATCACGTACCCTTCTTTGTGAATCATAGTTAATGAATGAGTTTTTATTAAAAAAATAGATAAAGCATAACAAATGGAATGACAAATAGAAACGCATCAAATCGGTCTAAAAAACCGCCATGCCCTGGCATAAATGAGCCGCTATCTTTCACGCCGATACTGCGTTTAAGCATAGATTCGATTAAATCACCTATCGTGCCGAAAATGCCGACGATGCCACCTAAAATGAGCCAATCGGTTAATCCAAGTTTTGAGGTATTAAAAGTATAATGAATAAGTATGCCCGTCAAAACACAGCCGATAAAGCCGCTAATCGTTCCTTCCCAAGTTTTTTTAGGCGAAATACGTGGTAAAAGCGGTGTTTTTCCAATTTTTGAACCAATTAAGTATGCCCAAGTATCATTTGACCAAGTTAATAACAGAATGCCAAATATAACCCGTTCATCATATTTGTAAAAAATGGATAAAAGCAATGTAAACGGTACGCCAATATATAAAATACCTGTTGTTAATGCGCCAATATTTTGAAACGGTTGTGCGGATTGAGCTGCTAATTCGAGGATAATCCAGAAAAAAATTAGGGCAAATAGCATAAAAAATGGCTTTGATTCGCCTAATGAATACGTTATCGAAATTAAATATGGAATCATGCCGAGCATGATTGCCAAGATACGGCGCAATGTATAGAACATGCCATCTTTGGACATTAACATCCCTGTCAATTCCCAAAGGCAACCGCCTGTGATGATTGCGAATAACAGTTTGAAAGTCAATTCATTATAGAAAAGACCCGATAGCATGACTGCGGCAAAAATAATACCTGTCACAGCGCGTTGTTGGAAACCTGTCATAAGAACATTTCGCTTTGATTTGCCGCAAAGATAAATTTAAACTGTTTTTTATACGCATCTTTTGAAATAAATTTTCTAATATTGCCCTAAAATCAATGCAATAAAATGAATCGTCGTCAATTTTCTACCTTTTTATGGAATGGTTTAGCAGTTGCTCCATTGGTTGGTTGCGGCGTAAATCGTTCATTATCAAGTGCTTCGATTGGTAACTCAATAGATTCTGCTAATATGACTCCTAAAATTCTTAAACCTAATCGCCTTCAAATAGGTGATACGATTGGTGTGATTGCGCCGTCGAGTGCTTTGCCCGAACATGTGTTAAAACAGGCACTGACGAATTTGGAAGAGCTTGGTTTCAAGCTCAAAGAAGGTAAATATATTCGAGAAATGCGCGGTTATCTCGCGGGAACGGATGCGCAACGCCTCGAAGATTTACATAATATGTTTGCCGACCCGACCGTGAAAGGGATTTGGTGTTTGCGCGGCGGTTATGGTGCAGCGCGACTGTTGCCCGATTTGGATTTTAA
>JBEEMZ010000358.1:0-4391 GCA_041192405.1 Bacteroidota bacterium
TGGGCGATGCGGATGGGAATTATGCGACCGTTGGAACGAATGCAAAGGGCAAATTAAGTAGAACCGTGACTTTGGATGCTCGAAATGCACTTAAAATGGGTCAAGATACGTTCAAAATCCCGATTTATGCGAGTGAAACGATTTTTGGATTGGATGTCAAAATTGAAAATCATTCCGATAATCTTAAAATCATCTCTCTAAAGAGTGATGTGGCAACGTTGGAAACCAATATAGACGCGACCACTCAAAGTGCCTACATGAGTGTTTACGCGACTCGGGCGACGGGGATTGGGATGAATGTGCCGATTGCGTATATGACCGTTCAATCGAAATGCCCTAAAATGCCCGATTTTGGCAAAGTAACTTCGTATTTGAATGGCGAAACCGCAGGGACGGAAGTGACTTCTCGATTTTGCTCGACGGAAAGTGGTTTGAAACTCTTTCCAAATCCAGTGCATCAAGTGTTGACGATTTGGTATGGCGATGCGCAACCGACCATGATTACGGTTTTTGATGCGATTGGTCGAAAGATAAAAGTCGTCGAACCCGAGGCGGAACAAACCATTTTAGATATGAGTGGATTGGTAACGGGCGTTTACTTCGTGAAGGTGGATGACAAAACGTTTAAAATTGTAAAACAATAAAGTAAACTTTTTCATAGTTGAAGGCGTGCAATCGGTTGATTGCACGCCTTTTTTGATAGCGCAAAAATAAATATTGAAAAAAAACAAATATTTTTTTAACACGGATATACTTATCTGATTATATAGATAAGTGTCACTATTCTTACCGAATGGTGCTTATCTATATAAATTATTTCATTTTGTAATTACCTCACTTCGTTTGTTTTATGAAAAAGATTATTTTAACATTTATCGTTGCGACTTTTGGAATTAGTACTTATGCGCCACTTTTCGCCCAAATTGCTGAATTTGCTTCTACCAATGAATTATTGATTCGCTTTCGGGATGGCGAACCTCAAACTTATATTGATTCATTAAAAACGCTTTATCAAGCTAATGAACTTGGTATAACACCTCTCACTAAAGTCCGATTATGGAAAGTTGCAGCATTTTCCACCAGATTTCCGACCATTATAGAAGTTACAGAAGATGCAAAAGGTCGAGTACCGAAAGTTGTTGGTGCTACGCCCAATAATCGAACCGTTGGTAGAGATTCATTATTACGTTCTGGTTCTGGTGACGCTGACGCTGACCGTATGATGCCTCCCAGTTTACTAAGAGACGCTCGATTTGATTACCCAATTGCTAAATTAAATACTTTCAATGTTGAATCACTCCGTCAACCTATAAAAATCGCTATTATGGATAGTGGTATTGATGGTTTTTTTTATGGCAATAACGTATTTAAACCATTTGATAGCCAAGTTGCCCAATTCGGTGGAATGTATGCAGGTGGTTATGATTTCGTAAATAATACGGACGAACCTAAAGATAGTTTAGGTCATGGTACACATGTAGCAGGTATAATTGCCCAAGTTATAAAGGCAACCCCTGCTGCAACGGCGCGCCAAGTACAATTGTTGATATTAAAAACGCAAGATAAAAATGGTTATGGTAGTTTATGGAATCTTTGTAGGGCTTTTGATTATGCCATGCAGCAAGATGCGACCATTACCAATTTAAGTTTAGGATGGGTTACATCAAGACCGACTCCGCTGCCAACGCAACGACCTATACTGATAGATAACAATAATGAAGGGAATCGTCTCAATACCAATCTCAATTTCAATGAATTGATAAACATAGAACCACTCGCTATACAAACTCAGCCAATTATGCAGTTTGTGATTAATTTTGCAAACAATTACAATCAAATGTTAGTTATTGGGGCGGCGGGCAATAATACAAACGATGTCGAAAATACGCCATTTTTGGATATTTTTCCTGCAAAATTGACAAATACAAATTTGGTAGTCGTAAATGGCATTAAGAATTTGAGCAGTTTAGCGACTTCTTCCAATTGGGGGAATCAAAGCGTGGACATTGCAGCTATTGGTACGCAAGTGTATAGCACTCATCTTGGTGGCACTTTTCGGAATATGGATGGAACCTCTATGGCAACTCCGATGGTAACAGCCACAGCCGCTTTGATGCGCTTAAAAACACCGACCATGCTACCTATTGCAATCATCAATCAATTGAAAACAACCGTAAATGTAAAACCATTTTTAACTACAAAAAATAGGTCAAGAGGTATTCTAAATATATTAAGGGCTTTGAATATTCAATATCTTAGTAAACAAGTTTCAGGTGAAACAATACCATCTGCGGTAACAATCACACCAAATCCATTTACTGAAAATATAATGTTCCATATTCCAAGTGATGCAGAAACAATAGCGAAAGTGTTGATTTACAATACATTAGGCAATCTTATTTTTGAAAAAGAAGTCAATTGCCAAATTGGAACGAATGTTTTGGAATGGCAATCAAACGATGCTTCGAAGGGATTGTATATCGTTCAAGTGAAAATAAATGAGCATATATTGACTCAAAAAATAGTAAAGCAATAAATTAATTGTAATTTTGCTTGCAAACGATGCTTACTCATACTAAGCATCGTTTTTTTTATACTTATTTATAAACAAATTATTTACATATGAAACAAATGATTTATATTATTGTTCTATGCCTGTTTGCAGGATTATCATGTCATTCCTCTCCAATGCAACCGAGTGATTATAATTACACAGCCGTCTATGATAAAATGGCTTATGCTAATAGCATACAAGAGAAATATCCACGACAAACAGATACGCTTCTTAAACAATTGTTAAACACGACGCGGCAGCAATTAGGGAATGAAGATACGGTTTTGGCGAAAATTTATTCACACATTGCCGCCAATTATACGACAAATTTAATTCAAGATGACACGGCTTTAATCTATTGCGATTCTGCTTTGCAATTGCGTTTGAAGCATTTGCCACCAAATCATTTGCATCTTGCGCAAAGTTATACCTTAATGGGTACGGTTTATAAATACAAACAACATTATGGAAAAGCAATGGAATGTTTAAAAAAAGCATTGGAAATCAATCAATTAAATGTTAAACAAGATACTATAAGCATGAGCCGATTGCTATTTAGTTTAGGGGATGTGTATAATCGTTTAGGTGATTTTGTGGTAGCAAACGAGTATTTCCAACAAGCTTTAGCTTATATGTCTGCACAAGAACCTAATTTTGCATACTTACATCTTTATTTGGGCAGCAATTATCGGCATTTAAAAGATTATGCATTAGCAACTATTCATTTAGAAAAGGCGATTGTGTTTTTAAATGAAAAGGAATTCATTGGAGATGCTTATCATAATTGGGGCATGGTGCAAGCAGATATGGCACAATATGATGATGCTTTTGGGCATTTTAACAAGGCTTTAAATATCTATAAACAATTGAAAAATAATGATTTAAGAATTGCAAATACGTATATAGAGATTGCCAAAACGCATTTTCATCAAAATCAATATGAACAAGCATTACAATTCGCAACTGTATCTTTGGATTTACGCAAAATTGGGCATAAAGATTCTTTCAAACATTTCCAAATCACGGAATCGCATACCGTTCTTGGCAATATCGCAGCAGCGCAAAAGGATTTTCAAAACGCTTTGAACCATTATCAAAAAGCAATTGACGCATTTGACGAGCGCACGTTTACGCCTGTGCAACAGATAGAACCGTTATTTGGAAAGGCAAAAATGCTTCTTCAATTGGGGCGGAAAAAAAATGCTTTAACTGTTTTTAATACGTTAGATGCTGTTATTCAAAAGGTTACGCATCAATTCAAAGATGATAAATCTAAATTCAACTTATTGGAAAACCATTTTTCGATTTATGAAAAGGCGATTCAAACGGCTTTTGAATTATTTGAATCGAATCATGATTCAACTTTGTTGCAACAAGCGTTTCAATTTAGTTCACATAGCAAAGCGGTTGCGTTGCGACAAGCGGTGAACGATGAAAAAGCAAAGGTTTCTGCCAATATTCCAAAGGATATTTTGGAAAAAGAGCGTTCTTTAAAACAAGAAGTGGTGTTTCAACAAAAACAATGTTTTGACAATCCAACCGAAATGAATTATAAGGAATTATATTTCGTTCGAGAAAAGTTGAATCTTTTTGTGGCAGATTTGGAAAAAAAATATCCGAAATATTATGATTTGAAATATCAATCCGCACAAGTCATTGATTTACAACGCCTTCAAAAATCGTTGCCGAATGAAATGATGTCTCTTGAATTTTTTGCAGGCGATTCGACGATTTACACCTTCGCGCTCACGCGCAATCATTTGAAAATCTATCCATTACACTTGACAAAAGAGTTGGATACGACGATTTATCAAGTGCGGAAATCGTTGATGGAAGC
>JBEEMZ010000359.1:0-4346 GCA_041192405.1 Bacteroidota bacterium
CGGCGAGGTCGGTGGCGAGGGCGAGTTTGACGGTTGACATGATGCTTGCTTGTTTTTGGTGTTGTTTAGCCAATTGCGCCAATGTTTTGACCAATTGTCGCCCTAATTTCGGGTTCATTGCATTATCAATATTGTCTATTGCAAAAAAAGAAGGCGTTTCATCACTCACAAATAACGTAAAGTAAAATAACAAATATAAAAATCCTTCATTCGCACTTCGTTGGTCGAAATAACTCAAATCAGGTTGTAAGTAATTGTCTTTGATGCGAATACGCTTCTCCGTAAATTTTAAATCATTTGGCATTTCAAAACCGTCGAACCAATCTAAAACGTGCAACTGCTCATTGATTTTGGCAAAAAGTTCAGGTTTTTCCTCGTGCAATTCTGCAATGTGGTTGAATAATCCTTCGCCCCGCAAACCAAGTGGACGAATTTGACTTTCTTCATTGAAATTTCTTAAAAAATGATTTTCAGGCGCGAAAATTAGAAAGTTTTTTATATTTGTTTTTTTGAGTACATTTTCAAGCACATTCCTTAAAACCCATGTTTTTTTTTTATATTCAAGTATTATTTCTGCATTTATCCACTCATCTTGTAGATTCATTCCAGTAAATACAACAGAAATGACGTTCTTTTTCTCTTCCGATTCAAACGCACTCGTCATAAATTTAGGTGATGTCACCCGAATCCGTGTACTCAAAAATTCATGTTCCAATTTGTCCGCAATACCCGCCGCGCCCATCGCAATGCCTTCCAATAAATTCGATTTACCAGAACCATTTGCGCCTATGAACACATTCAAACGTCCCAATTCTATTTCTAATTTGTCAATAGATTTAAAATTTTGTATTGCAATTTTTGTTATCATTGTGATTTAATATTGTTCAAGGTCGTCAAGGTTACAACCTCGACGACCTTGAAATTTTAAAGAAAAGCACGCATTAAATCCAATCCAAGTGCATAAAGCATCAACGCAAGCACCATATATAAACCGATATTCATCGCAATTGCCATGAAATTATCGCTTGGTTTGCGCCCTGTGACGACTTCCCACAACAAAAACACCACTTGTCCCCCATCCAAAACAGGTATCGGCAATAAATTCATAAACGCCAAAACCAACGATAACATCGCCGTTTTCGCCCAAAACTCTTCCCAAATCCACGTTTTGCCAAACATTTGTGCCATTGAAACGACACTGCCCAAACTATCTTTGGCTTTAATTTCGCCCGAAAAGATTTTGCCAAATGCTTTCACCTGTCCCGTCAGAAATTCCCAACCTTTCGCAACGCCCGCAGGCAATGCTTGCGCCCACGTATAATGCTCGCGTTTCGGCGTGTAATATTTGGAAGGTGGATACGGCGCAATGCCAACCGTCCCCGCCGACGTTTCCACCATCGAAAACGACATCGCTTTATCGCCGCGAAGTACGCCAATCGTCACCGAATCATTTTTATGCGCTCTCGCCAATTTCACAAAATCTGGAAAATAAGGCGTTGGAATGCCGTTAAAAGATACAATTTTATCTTCGGGCAAAATCCCCGCTTTCGCTGCGGGTTGTCCGCCTTGCACCTTGCCCGCTACGAACGGAAACGGCACTGAAAACAACGAAAATTCTGCATTTTTAGGATTCGTCAAAATGGGCATCATCGAATCGGCAACTGCCAAAGTCACCATTTGTCCTGCACGTTCAACACTAATTGTTTTAGCACTATTGATGACCACCTCATTCCAAACAATTTTGTCATAAAATTTATCAAATGGTTTATTGCCCACTTTGATAATTTTATCGCCCGTCTGCAAACCCAATTTCAAACCCAATGAATCTACATAAATCCCATCTTTGACATTCGCAGTCGGCAAATATTCTTCGCCATAATACCGAAATAACCCTGCAAAAATAAAAAATCCGAGCAATAAGTTCACAATAATTCCGCCAAGCATAATAATCAACCGTTGCCAAGCAGGTTTTGAACGAAATTCCCAAGGTTGTGGCGGCTGTTTTAATTCTTCGGTATTCATGCTTTCGTCCATCATACCTGCGATTTCGACGTAGCCCCCGAACGGAAACCAGCCTAATCCATATTCTGTATCACCGATTTTTTTCTTGAATAGCGAAAAATTTAAAACATTTTGCATCGGAAACAAAAAGTCAAAAAATAAATAAAATTTTCTCACCCTTGTTTTGAACAACTTCGCAGGCACAAAATGTCCCATTTCGTGCAGCGTCACTAAAATTGACAGGCTCAATAGCAACTGCCCTGTCATTATGAGTTTATCCATTATCAAAAATTAAAATCCGTTTAGAAAAATGCAAAGTTAGTCATTTTTGTAACTTTTATGCCAAAAAGTATCTTACTCGCGTTCAATCGGGCAAGTCATGCAATGCGAACCACCTCGCGCCCGCGATAACTCATTGGAAGGCAATGTAATAATGGTATTTTCAACCTGTTCGGGTTTCAACGAACCATTTTTAAATTGTTCCAATAACTTTTTGGCAGGGGTGATTTTGTAACCATAATCTTTAAAGGCATCTTCCGTTTTCGGATTTCGGTCATAAGTAATCGCAACGCCAGGTTTCAACGTCACCAAATTACAACCATCTGTCCATTGTTCGCGTTCTTGATACGGTGATTCGCCATCGCCCGCCAAAATAAATTTCATACGCGGATTGATTTCAGCACGTATAAAATCTTTTACAGATGGATAAAACGTTGATTTACCGTCTCTTCGATGCACTTCCACATTGCTGCTCAAGCCGTCCACGACAATCGGTTTAAACGCCGTAATATGATTGTTATTGATATGTGTAAACACGGTATCAATGTGCATACACGCCCTATCTTGTGGAATATTGATTTGAACCACGTTTTTGACCACGCCGCGTTCAATCAAATGATCTTTCAAACGGCGAATTGTATAGGCATTTGTGCGTTCGGAACAGCCGACAAGCAAATAATCTTTGTTCAAAATCATCACATCACCGCCTTCAATGCTGATAATTTCCCCCTTTTTCGACGGTGGGAAAATATTCACATTATTTAAATTTACAATTTTATCGGCATCTCGCGTCGGTTTGAAAATCGGATGCGATTGAAAAATGAATCGCGCTAAAAAATTCTCTCGAAAACGAGCTTGTTTAGCGGCTTTGAGAATCAAAATGTGGTCATTGACGGTCACAGCAATGTCGCGGGTGAAGATAAAATTGGGAATTGGGTCAAACAAAATGTGGTCATTGTGTTCTAAATAACCCGTAATCAGCGTTGTCGCCAAATCGGTTTCGCTCAGGTTACTCAATAATTGCACATATTGTTTTGGCAATTCTTCGTAATTAATGATATTTTCAATCATTTCGCGTTTGCCATCACAGTCAATTTGAAGGGCTTCGGCGAGCAATTGACCTGTTTCAAGAACGTTCGCTTTGCCCACAAAGGCTTGTAACACAGCCGTAAACACATCATGTTCTTCTTGCATTTGTGGCAGGTGAACAATGTCGTCAAATAATAATTCGCCTGCGCGACGCGGCGAAATACGCGCAATCCCCGCATCAGGACGGTGAACAATAACGCGTTTCAACATTCCGATTTCGGAAGAAACATGGATTTTTTGGTTCGGTAGCAACATATATTGGTTGTTTGGGGCAAAACTAAACCATTTATGGCGATTTTAGAGATGAAAGATAAGATTTTTGAAAAAATTTGGAAATTCCAACTTTTCTACTCATATTTGCACTATGAAATCATAAAATTCATTTTATATTAAATTCAAAAATCATGCAAAGTGCGAATCCACTTCCAGTTACCTTCCCGCTTGCGGTGATCCGAACGCAAGAGCCGAAGCCGCAGCGTCTCTACTCGCTTGAGGAATTTTTACAACGGGAAGAACGTGGTGAAACCTTAAATGAGTATTTTAATGGCATCATTACAAAACTTCCTATGGCAAAAGGCGATCATAACCAAATCATTATGAATATGGGCACTGTTTTAAACAATGCGTTTGATAAACAGGGCAAAAATTATTACGTCAGAGGTGGTCAACAATTAGTCTATTTGCCCAAACTCAATGTAAGTCTATATCCCGATGTTTTAGTAGTCGCCGAAACGCCACAATATTTCGATACCAATGACGTATTGCTTATCAATCCTTTGATTATCATCGAAGTTTTGTCGATAGGTACCCGTAAATATGATCGTAGTGACAAATTTTCTAAATACAAAACATTGGATTCCCTTCAAGAATATATTTTAATTGACCCGAATCGGTGTGCGATTGAAACCCGTTTTCGAGAAGAACCTAAGTTATGGCGCGATGCTGAATTTGAAGATATGGAAGGAGGACTTATTTTG
>JBEEMZ010000360.1:0-4289 GCA_041192405.1 Bacteroidota bacterium
TTTATACGCGCACAGGTAGAGCTTTTTTTAATGAACAAGAGCTTGAAAATCAATTTATTACGAAAATTCAGGCTGCTTTGACGCAAACAGATTTTTGGGTAAAGCATGATACTACATGGGTTTGTTTGGATTGCGAATTGATGCCTTGGTCAGCGAAAGCGAAATCCTTGATTTTACAACAATATGCAGCCGTAGCGAGCGCGGCGAAATATGCTCTAAAAGTGGTGCAACCTGTTTTAGAAACGGCTTCACAACGTGGGCTTGATATGACGCATTTAAAAAATATGTATTCGCAAAAAAGTGACAGTATTGATTTGTACACGGATGCGTTTCGGCGTTATTGCAAAGATACGAATGGGATTGAAGGATTGATTTTAGCACCATTTCATTTGATGGCAACAGAAGGCAGAACGCATTTTGATAAAAATCATATTTGGCATTTGGAGCAAATTGACGATTTTTGTAAGGCTGACCCCGATTTTTTGATGGCAACACCTTCTAAAATCGTTGATTTAAATGATACAAAAAGTATTGAAATTGCAACAAATTGGTGGGAACAGATGACTGAAAAGGGTGGTGAAGGCATGGTTGTCAAACCGTTGAATTTCATGGTGCGAACTGAAAAATCAGGATTGATTCAGCCCGCAATTAAATGTCGTGGAAAGGAATATTTGCGAATTATATATGGTGCAGATTATGATTTGCCTTATAATTTGGAACGTTTGAAACAACGGGGTTTATCTTCTAAGCGAGCATTGGCATTACGTGAATTTGCATTAGGCGTGGAAGGTTTGAATAGATTTGTCCAGAACGAACCGATTCGCCGCGTTTATGAATGTGTTTTTGGAGTGATGGCATTGGAAAGTGAGGCAATAGACCCCCGCTTATAGCGATTTTGATACGAATTACACGAATTTTCACGAACCATTCGTGAAAATTCGTGTAATTCGTGTCAAAATAAAATATAATTGTTATTTTTTGCATGAATTACAAATAAACGTTTTAACTTTGTGTCCATCTGCGTTCGTAATTGTTGTGAATAATTTAATATAACCATTTTTATTTATTCATAACGTCCATTAAATGAAAACTTTCCTCAAACCGATCTTATGGATTGTGCTGGGTCTTGTCGCTATTGTGTTGATGGCAGGCACGTATGTCAAAGTGACAGGTGTGCCGACTTATCCGCAACTCGCAACTCAAATTCCTAAAGATTTCAAAGTCGAAATCACGCCCGAACGCGTCGCGCAAGGTGCTAAAATCGTGCAATTAGCTTGTTATGACTGTCATGTGAGTGACACAGAACAGCGTCTAAGTGGCAAATTGATTAAAGATATGCCCACCGAATTGGGTATTGCTTACTCCAAAAACATTACGAAACATCCTGAAATGGGCATAGGCAAATGGACGGATGCGGAATTAGCGTATTATGTGCGCACAGGCGTTCGGACAGATGGCAGTTTTGCGCCGCCTTATATGCCAAAATTTCCACTTATGTCAGATGCTGATTTAAAAGCAGTTATCGCATTTTTGAGGAGTGATGAAGTGTTGGTTCAACCTTCTACGCAAGAGCCGCCTGCATCGGAGCCGTCATTTTTGACCACCATTTTGACACATACGGTTGCAAAACCTTATCCATTCAACCTCGCGCCTGCGCAACCGCCGACCGAACAAATTGCATTAGGCAAATATTTAGCGGATGCGATGTACGGCTGTACGAATTGTCATTCGGCGGATTTCAAAAAAAATAATGATTTGAAACCAACTGAAAATCAAGGTTATTGCGGCGGCGGCAATCCGTTATTGACTTTGGAGGGACAAATTATTAATTCTGCGAATATTTCGCCCGATGTAGAAACGGGTATTGGCTATTGGACACCTGCTGAATTTTTACAATCTGTTAAATACGGAAAAGGTAAAAATGGGCAACCGAATCGGTATCCGATGTTGCCAAAAACGATGTTGGATAGTGCAGAAGTGATGGCAATTTATGCTTATTTGAAAACCGTTCCGCCAATTAAAAATAAAGTAAATCGGGAATTATCAAAATAAAATTTTAATAACTATTGTAATGAAAGTTATACAACTGACAAAATAAATTGTTTTTTTTGTTATTTGTATAACTTTTGTTATAAAAGTGGCGCACAATCAAAATAAAATGATATATATTTGTGCAGCTTCCCGAAACTTGGTTTAATAATTAAAAGCTCGAATCGAAATGGATTTCCAAAAAGTCATCGAAACAGAAAAAAACTTTAAAGAAACAGGGTTCAAAGGCGAGTTCAAACTCACGCCTGCGTTGCTGACCGTCCGCAACGAACCGAATTTGCAATTTAAAGTCGTGAGTTGCGTCCCTGCGGATGGTCATTCCGACTATTTTTACACAGAAAAGTGTGAAAAAAAACAAATTTTGTTGCATTTTACGATGGGACATTTACAGGGCGACATTTTCACCCTTACAAAAAAGGGGTATCAAGTCTCTGTGCCTTACGTGATTGCGCGAGATGGACTGGTTTATCGGTTGTTTAGTTCAGAATTTTGGTCTTACCACATTGGTCGCAACAATTTGGGGAGCAACGGAACATTCAGTAAAATGAGTATTGCGATTGAAATTTCCAATTATGGTCCCTTGACATTGGAAGGAACGACCCTTAAAACCGCTTATGGCGACGGGTATTGTTTGTTAGAAGACACTACTCAATACGTAAAGTTGGAAAAAAAATATCGGGATAGTCAATATTATGCCACTTATACGGATGTGCAATATGAAGCAATCATTGTTTTGTTGCGCTATTTGACGGCGGCGTATGGGATTAAACGTGCTTTTATGCCCGAAGATTTGCGTTTTGTGACGACCTCGAAGGTTGTAAACTTTGATGGAATCGTTTCACATGTGAATTATCGGGACGATAAATGTGATATTGGACCTGCTTTTGATTGGGCGCGGGTGATAAAAGGGGTGACGGCGGAAAAATTTACACCTTTTTTGCTCAATGCGCCGACAGGTACGCGAGAAGTTTTGCCTGTTTTGAAATCGGAGCGTTCGCTTGACCCACCAAAATTATATCGCCGCCGCAAAATTGTATCGGATACGCAGCCTGAACCTGATTTTTAGGATGATTGAAATATGATTCAACAAAAAAGCAATGAAGTGAACTTCTATTTTACGTTCTCTTTGTTGCTTTTTTACTTTTAGGCTATGTCTATGCTCATTGAAATATCATTGTTTAAATCAAGTTATTATGAAGAAATCATTGATTATCATTTTATTAAGTATTAAAATTTGTTTTAATTTATTTTCACGAACGACTTATCCACCAATTGAAGGCGTTTGGTACAGTCCTACGAATAAGGAAGTTTTTGTCATTGAATTGGATGATGAGGGCTCAATTCGGGGGCGTGGGTTGCATTATGCGCCAATTGGTAAAAATTTGGTTCAAATGCAAATTATGTCGAATATGGATCCCAAACGAAAGTTTATTTTTATGACTTATGACCCCAAAAAACCGAAATTAACGTTGCAAGTTGAGCCAGATAGCACTGGAAAACGGTTGAAAATGACTAAATTTGCTACGAAAAAGCAGATTTATTATTTTTACAAATTGTATGCACGCGGCACGAATGATACGATAGCGAGTTGGAAAGAAATTGAAAATGCGATTTACAGAACGACATGGCAAGAGGTTGGAAAAAAGCATACCATAGATAACCAATTGACCTTTGACGATACGAGTGGCGACCAAATCCCTGTATATCAATCCAATACGAAGAATAAAATAATTGCATTTAATCCTCAAACCCTTGATTTAGCGATGGAATTAGAAGGTTATGGTAAGGTTAGAGCGCAATTAGTTTATGAAAAAAAATGGTTATTAAAAATTTTCAATGCTCAAAATAAATTATTGACTACTTTTGAAGGAGACTATTAAAAAAAATGCATTAATCATTTTCATTAAGAATCCGCAATTAGGGCGGGTCAAAACGCGCTTGGCGCAAACGGTAGGCAATGAAAACGCCTTATCCATTTATCAACAATTATTGTCCATTACAAGAATGGTGGCGTTATCCTTGAATGAGGAAGTTGCGTTACATTTATTTTATTCAGATTTTATAAATGATTCAGATGAATTTGATAATCAATTATTTATAAAACATTTACAACTTGGAAACGATTTGGGCGAGCGCATGCAAAACGCTTTTCAGACCGTTTTTGAAACGGCTGAAAATGCAATTATCATTGGGAGCGATTGTCCGATGATTACACCCGATTTGTTGAGGAATGGTTTTAA
>JBEEMZ010000361.1:0-4269 GCA_041192405.1 Bacteroidota bacterium
GAATATGGTGCAGCGACGCAATTGGAAAAAATAGATATGTTGGATTACGCAGATGTCATTTCATTAAATAAATTTGACAAGCGTGGCGCACTTGACGCGCTTCGAGACGTGCAAAAACAGTATCAACGCAATCATCAACAATGGCATGAACCTTTGGAAAAAATGCCTGTGGTTGGAACGATGGCTTCTCGATTTAATGACTTGGGAATGAATCAGTTATATCGTTTGTTGATTCAAAAAACCATTGAAAAAATGGGTATTTCATGGGTTTCTAATTTTGAAAACGCGCCTGTTTCGGGGGCGAAAGTTGAAATTATTCCGCCCTCTCGGAATCGTTATTTGTCTGAAATTACGACCGTTTGTAGAGATTATGACCGTCAAGTAAAATCGCAAGCGGTGATTGCAAGTGACTGGTATAGTTTAAATAAAACCATTCAAATCCTTAAAAATCAATTTATTACAAATGCGTCAAATGGTCATTCATTGTTTTCAAATACGTTAATGACACATGCGTTAACGCCTAATGCTGCAAACGCAACTACATCTGTTGCATCAAATGGCATTGAGAAAACGATTGCCGATTTAGAAAAAACAGCCCATAAAATTGTTTTAAAACTGACAGGCGAAAATCGTCAAATTATTGAAGATTGGGCAGCTAAAAAAGTTGCTTATGGTGCGAATGAATTTACGTATAAAGTGCGCGGTAAGGATATAAAGGTGAATATTTTCAAAAAAACGCTTTCTGGATTGAATATTCCGCGTATTTCGTTGCCAAAATACCATGATTGGGGCGATATTTTGACATGGAGTTTGCGCGAAAATGTTCCAGGTGCGTTTCCGTACACGGCAGGTGTTTTCCCATTCAAACGAGAGGGCGAAGATCCAACACGTATGTTCGCGGGCGAGGGCGAACCTGAACGAACGAATCGTCGTTTTCATTATGTGTCGGAAGGTATGCCTGCGAAACGACTTTCGACGGCTTTCGATTCGGTGACTTTATATGGTGAAAATCCAGATGAGCGACCTGATATTTATGGTAAAATTGGTAATTCGGGCGTGAGTTGTTGCAGTTTGGACGATGCGAAAAAGTTATATTCGGGTTTTGACTTATGCGACCCGAAAACATCGGTTTCAATGACGATTAACGGGCCCGCCGCGACGATTGCAGCGTTTTTTATGAATGCTGCGATTGACCAACAATGTGAAAAATATATGCTTGAAAATAAATTAGAACATTTGATTCAAGATAAAATCAATGAATTATATATATCAAAAAACCTTACACCACCAGAATATCGCGGCGATTTACCGAACAGCAATGATAAATTAGGATTGCGTTTATTGGGTTTAACGGGAGACCAAATTTTACCTGTTGATGTTTATAATAGATTGAAAATCAAAGCATTATCGTCTGTACGCGGAACGGTTCAAGCCGATATTTTGAAAGAAGACCAAGCTCAAAATACGTGTATTTTTTCGACCGAATTTTCATTGAAATTGATGGGCGATATGCAGGAATATTTCATTCAAAATAAAGTTCGGAATTTTTATTCTGTTTCGATTTCGGGGTATCACATTGCGGAAGCGGGCGCGAATCCGATTTCACAATTGGCATTTACGTTGTCAAACGGGTTTACTTTTGTGGAATATTACGTGTCGAGAGGCATGAATGTGGACGATTTTGCACTCAATTTGTCTTTTTTCTTTTCAAATGGGCTGGATCCAGAATATTCAGTCATTGGTCGAGTGGCGCGGCGGATTTGGGCGAAAGCCATGAAATTTAAATATAATGCGAATGAGCGTTCTCAACAATTGAAATATCATATTCAAACATCGGGGCGTTCTTTACACGCACAGGAGATTGCGTTCAACGATATTCGCACGACTTTACAAGCGTTATATGCAATTTATGACAATTGTAACTCATTGCATACCAACGCTTATGATGAAGCAATCACGACTCCAACAGAAGAAAGTGTTCGTCGAGCGATGGCGATTCAACTCATCATTAATCATGAATCGGGTTTGGCGAAAAACGAAAATCCATTACAAGGTTCTTTCATTATTGAGGAATTGACGGATTTAGTGGAAGAAGCGGTTTTGTTAGAATTTGACCGCATTACGGAACGCGGCGGTGTGTTGGGCGCGATGGAAACGATGTATCAACGGGGCAAAATTCAAGAAGAAAGTTTATATTACGAAACGTTGAAACATACGGGTGAATTGCCGATTATTGGCGTAAATACTTTTTTAGATGCTCAGGGTTCGCCGACGAGTATGCCGCGTAGCGTGATTCGTTCTGAAACGGCGGAAAAAGAAGCACAAATTGTTAATTTACGTGCTTTGCAGGCGCGAAATCCTGTTTTGGCAGTTCAAAAATTGAAAGATTTACAGCAAGTTGCCCTGCAAAATGGAAATTTATTTGAAGTCTTGATGGAAACCGTTAAATATTGTTCCTTGGGCGAAATTACGAATGCGTTATACGAAGTTGGTGGGCAATATCGGCGAAATATGTAAATTTTAACGAAAAATTATATCAAAGAAGCCACGAATTTTACGAAATTTTACGAAAAAAAATTAGTAGAAATTCGTGGCTCCTATTAAAAATCAATGCAAAATTGGATTATTCTCGCTCTTTTATCCATGTTTTTCGCGGGATTGACCTGTAACGCCCAAAATCATGGTTGGCGCAGGATTAATTTTGGCTGGATTGATCGTTTTGGCAATGAAATAAAACTTTTACTGATTTTTTTAAAATTAAATTTTACCTTTGATTTTAAATCAAAATCTTATAAAGATGCCAACTTATAGTTTAAAAGATTTAGTGTTGTATTTCCTAAAATTAGGATATGCTGGTTTTGGGGGGCCCGTTGCATTAGTCGGCTACATGCACCGCGATTTAGTCGAGGATAAAAAATGGATTTCCGAAGAGGATTACAAGGAAGGCATGGCGTTAGCGCAACTTTCGCCTGGTCCAATGGCAGCGCAATTGGGCATTTATCTTGGTTATGTACATTATGGTGTGCTTGGCGCGACGTTGACAGGGATTGCATTTGTGTTGCCGTCGTTTTTTATGGTGCTGATATTGGGCATCGCTTACAAACAATTTGGTGGTTTGAATTGGATGCAAGCCATTTTTTATGGTGTTGGCGCAGCAGTAATTGGAATTATTGCTATCAGCGCGTATAAATTGACCACAAAATCCATCGGAAAACTCAATTTTGCCTCTTTTCAACAAAATTGGCTCTTATGGCTGCTCTACACGATTGGACTTTTAATGACTGCCATCACGCAAAAAGAAGAATTATGGGTTTTTATTGGTGCAGGATTGCTCTACATGTTTGTAAAATCGCCGCCAGCTTGGGCGAGTGGGCAGCAAGCAAATTCATTATTGCTCTTTATTCCAAATATTGTTTGGTCAACTGAACACAAAACCCTTTGGAATATTGCATGGTTTTTCACCAAAGCGGGTGCATTTGTTTTTGGGAGTGGCTTGGCGATTGTGCCTTTTTTGCATGGGGGCGTGGTTCAAGAATTTGGTTGGCTCAATGAAAAACAATTTTTAGATGCGGTTGCGGTTGCGATGATAACGCCTGGGCCCGTTGTGATAACGGTTGGTTTTATTGGTTATTTGGTGGGTGGCGTTGCGGGCGCGTGTATAGCGGCGTTGGCGACTTTCTTGCCTTGTTATGTTTTGACCGTGATTCCTGCACCCTATTTTAAGAAAATTGCTAAAAATCAATCCATTAAAGCATTTGTGGACGGCATTACGGCGGCTGTGATTGGTGCGTTGACGGGTGCCGTTGCGATTATTGCGTATCAAACTTTCGTGAAAGCGGGTAAAGTTGATTTTATTCCGATTGCATTTGCGGTTGTGACGGCGATTATTTTGACAAAATATAAGAAAGTTCAGGAACCTGTCATCATTTTAGCGGCAGCGATACTTGGTTTTATTCTTAAAACGTATATTCTAAGTTAACAAAAACTTTATAATATTTTTTGGACGATGGTTTAAATAATTGTAAATCAATTATTTAAACCATTATTCCAACTATTTAAAAACTTCAGCTAATGACCAGAAAAGAATTTTTTCAAAATAGTTTAATTCTTGGTGGCGCGACGATTTTGCCAACAAAGGGCGTTTTGGCAGCAAATAATGCTCAAAACGGTTTAGACAAATTAGTGGATGCACAAGGCAATTTTGTTTTGCAGCCGCTACCCTTCAAAGAAAACTTTTTAGAGCCATTCATGGATGAAGAAACCGTACAT
>JBEEMZ010000362.1:0-4262 GCA_041192405.1 Bacteroidota bacterium
CCATTTGTTGCGTCATACAGAGCTTCCAATTGTCTGAAATCATCTTCCAAACAAGTCGGCAAACCTGCGGGAAATGGGCGCGGTGCTTGCGCATAAAGTGCTGATTGCCAACTCATTAAGAGCATTACAATCAGCCAATTTTTAAAAAAAGTCATTTTTTAAATCATTAAAAAGTGAAATAAAAAAAATTAAAAGAATCGCACAGTAGTCGGGAAATTTATTTCCCGCTAAATGATCCGTTTAGGAATGTGAAATAAATAAAGAAGCACAAAAGCGTTTTTAGTTGAGATGTTTCAAAAGTGGAACCATGTAGATACGCACGCAGCAGTTTCTCATTTGAATTAGGAATGAAGGAATCGGAAGGAATTAAGGACGCAAATGTTGGATGTTGAGCGCGAAACAACGCATTTGCGTCCTTGAAATCCTTTCGATTCCTTCATTCCTAATTCAAATGAGAAATTGCTGATACGCACGGACGTGCGTATCTAAATCATTGATTATCAATTGTTTCGATGCGAATACACACGTCCCTGTGTATCTACATGGTTCCCATTTTAAAACTCAGCCAACTCTGTCAAACATTTCACAACCGTAAAGGTTTGCACCGTTGAACAACGTACATCGGTCGGCGAAGTCACCGCACCAGGACCGACAATCAATTCATATTGCCCTCTGGCAAGATTCAAATTAAATAAATTTTGCGGTTGATTACAAATGCTGATATATTGCCATGCTTGCGTACCCACTTTCCGATACCAAAAACGATAACAGCTTGTAGGAGAATAGCTCATGTATGGAAAAACCGTTTCCAAAACAACCGATGTACGAGCTGTCAAACTACTTCCATTACAATTAATATTAATACTTCTAACCCGAATTGGAAAACCTGGCGGTGGTGGCGGAATACTAATGATTGGCTCTGTCGAAACGGCATTTTGAGTTACTTTACTCAATACCATCTGTGAATGAGCGATTTCGGTTGGCTGTGGAGCCGTTTCCTTGTTGCAGGCGACCAAAAAAAGCATTACCATTGCCATTAAAAGGCTGGCAAATTTGAATCTAAATTGCATCATAAAATATTTAAATATTAAAAATTAAAAGGCGTTTTTTAAAGAAAACGCTTTTCGGAATTTCGGAACGCATTGGTAATCAATACCTTCCGAAATCCGAAAGAGCGTTTGCCAATCTATTAAACTATGAAAAAGAACTATTTTTTTACAATTTTATACATTTTATCATCCGCTTGAATGAAATAAATCCCTGTTGCAAAACCACTTATATTTAAGGATGTTTGTTCGGTTGCAGGTTCGATGACTTGTAAAAGGCTGCCAATCGCATTGAAAACCCGTAACGTAGTAGGCGTATTGTCACCGTACCAAATCGTCAAAAGATGTTGTGCAGGATTTGGAAATAGTTTGATACCTTCCGATTTGTCAGAACAATATTTGGAAATCACTTCCGAACCCGCTTTTTCACCATTCAAATAAGAGGTCACTTGTCCAAAATCAAGCGTTTTAGGACATTTCGATTGAACCGTCATATAAGCAATCGGCGTATTCAGCCCAATCCCTGTCGCACGAGTCGCGTAAACACTCATGTAGGCACTTTGGGTCGTCGGGTCTATATTCGTTTCCAACGTTGCGACATCACTATTGATAGAGATGATTTTAAGGTTATCGGAATGATTTTCGATTTTGACATCCAATCCAAAGATGGTTTCACTCGCATAAATCGGGATTTTGAACGTATCTTGACCGATTTTAAGCGCATTTCGAGCATCGAACGTCACGGTTCCACTCAATTTGCCCTTTGCATTCGTTCCAACGGTCGCATAATTCCCATCCGCATCGCCCAATAAAATCGCCACGACATCCATCGCCGACGTATCGCACAGACGATAATACGCACTATCCAATCGAAACAGCGTATCTATTTTCACAACGCGCAGGCGGCTGATGCCAATCCCATCATCATTCGGAAATGTCGTAGAAATGCGGTATTCAGGGCGTGAAACCAAATAAGATTTTGGAAAATGTCGCCAAGACATCGTATCTGTTGAATTCGCTTGGCGAAAACCGCGTTGAAAAGTCACGGCGCGACGCAACACTTGACTCACATCGCCTGAATTAATCAAACCATCGCCATTCACATCCATCGCAATTAATTTGGATACATTGCGTCCCGCATTCGGATGCTCGACAATCACTAAATTCTGTTGGAATGCGTCATGCCCCCCAATTTCGGGCATCCCCAAACTCAACAATGATTGCCGTTGAAACTGTACGGCATTGCCCGTCATCGGACGCATGAAGTATAAACCCGCCGCACTCACATTGCCGCGAATCGTCATATTGCCTTGCGTCCCACTTTTCACCACCGTCGGATGCGTCGGCGTACTTTGCGTCATCGCGCCCGCACCTTGATACAAGACCCAAAATTGAGTCGCGCTATTGATTTCCGTGCGGATATTGGCTTGAATCGGATGAATCGTTTGCCCACCTGCGGCGTTTGATGCTTCCACATTGCCTGTCAGCGCAACCAAAGAGGGCGTTGCGGCAGTCAAAACAGGTTTCCATGAAAGGCAAATCAACGTATCGCCAACATTGCCCGAAATGTTTTGCCAACCTTGCAAACTCAAATTCAAAACCAAAACGCCATTCTGGACATATTGAAATAAACTTACGCTGTCGTGCGCAGGAATGATGCGCCCTAAGCGATGATTGGTTTCAATAGCAGGCATCACTTTCGTCGAGTCGAATTGCAATCGAATCGTGTAACCATTGAGATTCTCAACGGATTGCGTCAAGCGAATCGGCGTACAACCACCTTGACATGTAACCAACGTAGAATCCAAAACGTAATCGGAATTGGAACAGACACCCGCGCGATTATTCCAGTAGTCTGCCCAATTTTGTGTGGATAAACGAGCGTTATTTGAAATATTACCGCCTGTAGCCCTGATTCCAGTACAATTAATTCGGATACTTGCAGGAATACAACCTTGTAATTGATTGTCATTTAAAAGCAATGTTCTTAAAATGGGCAATCGAAATAGAGGAACATTTCCCGTAAAAGCATTGTTTTGTAAGGAAAGTTTGTACATACTTGGAAGGCTACACAGCGTGTCTGGAATCGTACCCGACAACAAATTGATACCCAAATTCAACTCTTCCATCCTTCTCAAATTGCCGAGACTTACAGGAACATTCCCTGTTAATTGGTTTCGGTCAAGACCCATTTGAATTATATTAATACAATTCCCTAAACTCGACGGAATGATACCCTCCAAACGATTCGAGCCAAGTCCCAGATAAGCAAGATTCCGCAAGGCACCTAATGTATCAGGAATCACGCCCGTCAATTGATTGTTGTAAATTATTAAGAAGTTTAAACGCCTCCAACTCCCCACATTATTCGGAATACTACCTGATAATTGGTTGTTTTGTAACCAAAATTCGGTCATTTGAGGAAAATTATTCCAATTGGACGGTATTTCGCCTGTCAATTGATTGCTCGCAATGTGCATCACAATCAATTGCGACATCTGACCCAAACTTGAAGGGAGGCTTCCTGTTAACAAATTGGTATTCATATACAAAATAAGCATATTGGTACAATTGCCTAATTCTGTTGGAATGCTACCCGTTAAACGATTGCTACCCACATTAAACACAGACAAATGAGACAAATTGCCTAAACTGCTCGGAATCGTACCTGTCAATTGATTTTCTGCCAAAGAAAGGTGTCGCAATTCCGCCAAATTACCAATATTTGTTGGAATCGTGCCTGTTAATTGGTTGCGTGCCAATGATAAAAATTGCAATTGACTCAAATTAACAAGGTTGTTCGGAATCGAACCAACCAAATTATTGCCTGTCGTCCATTGCCCCCAACCAGAACAATTCACCGTGCCATCCAAATCAATGCACGTTACACAACCATTTGTGTCGGTTTGAATGCCGTACCATGTATTGATTGGGTTTGCGGAAAGCCAATTCGTGCGAATCGTCCAATTGCCGCCGCCTGTCGCATTGTACAAATCCACCAAGACTACTGAATCTTGGATTCGGCAAGACGCTTGCCCATAAACCGTTGATTGACAACACATTAAAGCGATGCCAATCAACCATGATGTTAAAAAATTCATTTTTTAGAAGCCTTAAAAAAGAAATAAATGGATGAATTTCGAGAGCGAGTTTTGTTATTTTGTCTTTTTCGCTTTCATAGCTAAAAGCTAAATAAAAATTCCATGTTATAATTTT
>JBEEMZ010000363.1:0-4221 GCA_041192405.1 Bacteroidota bacterium
GGAGAAGGTCCTTCGGAATCTGTATTGACAGGGTTCCCAAAGCCGTCGAGAGGAGACGTGCCAGAATTGACAGTCCATGTATTCGCGGTTGTTCTTCCTCCTACATAATTGAAAATGCAAATTAATTAATGATTTCGTCCTTGCTTACAAAATTAGTAATTCGGTAATTTATAACCATTGTGATAATTCGGCACCATTAATTTATTAGCTGCTTTGGAAGTAAACTGGTTTTTGGCAGCGTCCCAATACACGCGCTCGCCTGTCCGATAAGCGATATTCCCCATTTGCGCGACCAATGCAACATTCCGCCCAACATCAATTGACGCATTCAATTTTTCAGGCGTTTTATCTTGGAGGCAAGTTAAAAAATTCTTTGCATGAATATCTAATCCTACGCCGAGATTTTTTTGCAACGCAATTGCTTCCATCTTCTTTTTTTCAGGAATGACTTCCCAACCTGCACGGTTCAAAACAAGCGTACCATTGTCTCCCACGAAGGCAATCCCATGATTTCGACCATAAAAACCATTGCCAATGCCAATTGTATGTTCCCACTGCATGGTAAAATCCCCAAAATCATAAATCGTATTTAATGTATCGGGTGTCACCATCGCATCATCTGGAAAAGCCATTTTGCCACCGATTGCCATGACCGATTTCGGTACGGACATTTTCATACCATATAATATATAGTCAATCAAATGCACCCCCCAATCGGTCATCACGCCGCCCGCGTATTCCCAAAACCAACGAAATGTAAAATGAAAACGATTGGCATTAAAAGGGCGCATCGGTGCGGGACCAAGCCAGCTATTATAATCCACACCAGTTGGCACAGCAGCATCAGGCACGACAGGTACGGCTCCTTTCCAATCAATATACGACCAAGTTTTGGCATTGCGAATGCGCCCGAGTTTGCCCGAATGCACAAATTGAATCGCATCCACAAAATGCGGTTGACTGCGTTGCCATTGCCCTACTTGCACGATGCGGTTGTGTTTTTTGACCGCATTTGCCATGATATTGATTTCTTTTATCGAATTGCCAATTGGTTTTTCAATAAAAGCATCTTTACCAGCTTCCATCGCATGTACCAATTGCAAGCAATGCCAATGGTCGGGCGTAGCAATGATAACCACATCTAACTCCTTGTCATCCAACATTTTACGATAATCTTTGTAAAAAACAGGCTTCTTAAAACCGCTTTTTACCAGCTCATCGGCACGCTTATTATATACATTTTCGTCCACATCGGCGATTGCCGTGCATTCAAATTCACTATTTTTCAAAAAGGCTTTCAGATTGGAATAGCCTTGTCCATTGATGCCAATGACACCGACTTGAATCTTGTCATTCGGTGAAATCCGCCGCCGCATCGCCGCAATCGCTTCTAACGGCATGCTCGCACCCAAAGCCATAATGCCCGCACTTTTTACAAAATTTCGACGATTGAATATCATTTTCTAATTTTTAAGAGTTGTTGAATAAAACAAATTGATAGCGCAAAGAAAACGATTCTTTTTCAAAAAAAAGCATAAAGTTTCATGAATGCGCTTTAGAATTCAAAATAAGGTTTGAAAGACCAACTTCCTTAAAAAAAGCTATCTTTACCACATTCTGTTGAATCCGTACTTCCGTCAACCCAACTTTCATTTTTGTCAGGTACTAAAATCCTTTTTACCAAGTCACCAAATGCACCTCACCTAACAACCCCGAAGGCACAGGCAACCAGCCCGACGCATCAAAAGGTTTGTAAGAAATATCCACAAAGTTAATATCATAAAATTTACGCCATACAATACCTTTTTTATCCATATATCGGATTCGATTCGCCGAAAGATTGGTCACTTCGATTTCCAATAAATTATGGTCTTTCAAAAGCACACCTGCTGGAATCGGTACATTATAAGGCAAACACCAGGCAGTTCCCAACGTTTTACCATTCAATTTAACGACCGCAGATTCGCGGACATCGCCTAATTCAAACTTGCCCGCTTTACCTACTTGATGTTCTAAAACATTGAAATCCAATGTGTAACGCGCCGTGCCACTGAAATATTGAGCCATCGTATCTTTGCTTAATGTTGTCCAAGAGTCAAGTTTATTGGTTTGAAAACCTTGCGGAACGCTTGGTTCACCTTTCAAAAAATTCACTTGCCAACTGCCTTGTATGGGTTGTGTATGGTGGATTTGAGAGGGTGGATTTTCAGTTTGAGTTGAAACAGGGTAATGAAATGTTTCTATAAAAACACTTTCTCCTGACTGCAAATCAAGTGAAATTTGAATTTTATCTCTACTAATGGTTTTAAAAGGAATCATCCGTTTTGTCTGCCTCAAAGGGTCGAAAACTTGAACAGCTGTGGCAGTTGTGGACAATTCAATGGAATCACTTTTAAACGTTTGTTCTTGATTGATGATGAAATAAAGATTGCCTGTATCCGTTTTTTTTCGGATGAATTGAAGCCCCTTTTGTTCTAAATTTTCTTTTCTAATAAGCTGATTTTCAAAGACTTGTGTATAACCATTTGGATAGGCAACAAAGTTTTTCAATAAATTCGCCAATCGTTTTTCCCTTTTTTCATAATTCAAAAAACCATTAACGGTACGCGGCAATTTTCCCGCAAAAACAATTAAAACACCTGCTTTTTGCAATTTTTCCAAAGTTTGAACAGTCTCCAAAGGCATGTAATCCAATTGCGGAATAACGACCGCACGATATTGCGTTCCACCTTCCGTAAGGAGCGCGTTTTTATCGCTTTTGGCATTTTGCAATTGTCGGTCTGATACAAAATCGAAACGATAACCATCTTCCGTCAGTTGTTTTGCGATTTTACCGAAAGGCGTATTATAAATGCCGCCACTCAAAAGCGTATGCACATCTAACACATGCGTTTTGTCTTTTTTACCGACCGAATGCCACCAATCCACTAACGGCATGTACAACAAAACATCATTATCAGGCTTTGTATTTTGCAAAAGTTGTTGGCAACGCTCAATATAACCATTCAAAAGCGGCAATTCTTTCCAAAAATGGCTTTGCTGATTGAAATTCGTGGAAGCATAAAACAACCAACCAGGAAAAGGCGCATTTGGCGGCGAATACGGTACGCCATGATAAAAAATGTGGTTAATGCCGCCCACAAACGACTCATCCACAATGGGTTTTATTTGTTTCAAGGATACTTTAAAATGGTTGCCGAGCCAAGTAGCGGTTTCGGAAGACACCCATTTTTTGCCCATCACATGTGCGGCAGACGATGCAAATTTCAGAACAAAGGCACCAGGTTTTCCAAAACGATGTGGATCATAATCTTCATCTTGCCGATAAAACGGAATATTATAAGGTTTGCTCCCAAAAAACTCTGATTCGGGTACGTCCGAAGCCCCGTACAAATCTAAAATATGAGCAGGTGAACCATGCGATTCATTGCGCAACATTTTACCATATTTATTTGCAAACGCATTCAATGGTTTTGTAAAATCATTCAATAACAAATCGGATAACGTTTCGTGATAATCTGCCCAAATCCGTTTTTCGCGTTCCGTTTTGGCAGAATCCAAAGCCATCACATCAAGATTTTCTGCCAAATCATATCCACGCAATTGTTTGAATTTTTTGAAAAAATCATTTGTCCAATTCGCTCCGTAAACTTCGTAAGAATCGTTATAAAACGCCCGAACGCCGATATTTTTCTTAGAAAAAAGGGTATCATACGGTTTAAAATAGTTTTGAACTGCCGTTTGATTTAAATGATCCAGCACCCAACCTTCGCCCCCAGGCGCGGCACGTTTAACTTTTTGTTTGGTGGGCACAATGTCTAAAACCAATTTACCTGTTTCATCCTTGCGCATTTTAAAAGCCTTCGCAGCATCGCTTTCTGTTACAAAACGGCTGCCCAAAGGCCAGCCTGTGCCAAGCGTCATATCAATCCCTAAACCGAAGCGATTCGCTTCTTGAACAGTATAATCCAACATTTCAACCCATTTTGGCGACAAATAAGGAATAAATTTGCTTTCTTCCCCCTTCACGCCATAAATCGGGATGATGTGCAGACCGCCAAAACCTGCATTGGCGAAATCTTGCAAGTTTTTTGAAAGGCTGTTTGAATCCACTGCACTGCCGAGCCACCACCAATATGCCCACGGTTTAGCGGTATTAATGGATTGGCTTTTCAGAAAAAGGGGCGAAAAGAGCAATATAAAGAGTATTTTTTTGGAAAA
>JBEEMZ010000364.1:0-4184 GCA_041192405.1 Bacteroidota bacterium
GAATTGATTGATGAAAAAACATTGATTTTTGACGCAGAGTATAATCTGATTTACAGTAGTATTGACGATGCAAAAATTAATTGGACTTTGGATGATTTGAATTACCTTAAAACATATAAAACTTTTTTTAAAAAGGATAATCATTATGAAATTTATGGCGTATTTCATGACACTAAAGATAAAGATTACTATGCATTAATTTCGGCAACAGACAATTATGGCAAACGAAAATTGGAATATTTGGTTTTCATCTTGATAGTTGCGTACCTTATTTTTACCCCTTTTTGTTGGTTAGTGACCTCTTACGTGGTTCAAAATTTATTAGAACCGTTGGATATTTTTCATCATAAAATTAAAAATATTAATGCTAACAATTTAGATACACGTTTGGAAATCAAAAAAGGGAATAATGAAATTGATTTAATTGCAAAAGAGTTTAATATGATGATGCAACGCATTGACAATTCTTATCAAAAACAGAAAGAATTTGCTGCAAATGCGTCTCATGAATTGCGCACTCCCCTTGCGCGTATGTTGTCGCGGGTTGAAAATAAAATTCAACATGCTGATACCAATCAGGATACTAAAAGTTTTTTAAACAATATTCTCTCGGATGTCAATCAATTATCGGAATTAATTCATTCATTGTTGATTTTATCCAAATTAGATAATCAAAAAGTGCATGATGAAGAAACGCATCGTTTGGATGAACTTATTTATGATTGTATTGAGAAATTGAACAAAACCTATCCTGATTTTAAAATTGTATTAAATATTGATTTCTCGGACAATATAGATATTTTGATGGAAATTAAGGGACGTAAATCATTATTAGAAATTGCAATTATTAACTTGCTTAAAAATGCTTATATGTATTCCACTAATAAACAAGCAGATGTGACGATTGCCGAAAAAGCTAATCTTTTGGAATTAACGATTTTCAATACAGGCAAATCGCTTTCTTTGGAGGAGCAAAAGAATCTATTTCAACCTTTTATGCGGGGTAAAAATGCAATTGGTATTTCAGGATTAGGGCTTGGTTTGCGCATGGTGCAACGAATTTTATTGCAACATAATAGCAAAATTGAATATAAAAGTTTGGACGAACATTCTAATTTTTTTAAAATCACCTTTGCGAATACATAGGAACAGATGAGATATAGATGTATTCATTAAAGTGTAGGCATCTATGTTTCCTATTTTCTTATGTGTTCGCAATTTTAAGGTTTTTTTAAGGTAAAAGTTAAGGTTATTTTAAGGTGGTATAGGACATATTTGCGCTCGTAAAAAAATGAGTCCGTTAATCAATGCTAAAATATCTCATAACTACTATTTTTTTGACGCTTTTGCTGTTTAATCAAGTCGGATTTACACAAAAAGCACTTACACTTGAGCAGTGTGAAACGCTGTTTCTACAAAGAAATCTGGTCTTGCTCGCTTCTCAATACAATGTTGACGCTGCAAAAGCCCTCACCATTCAAGCTAAACTTTGGGATAATCCTTATGTTTCAGTAGATTTCAATGGTATCAACCCGCAGGATGGGCGTGTTTTGGATATTGGCGGTCGGGGCGAAAAAGGGTTTTCTATCCAACAATTGATTTATTTGGGCAAAAAAAAGCAAAATCAAGTCGCATTATCCAAAACGAATGAAGCATTAGCAGCATTAGATTTGCAAGATTTGTTGCGTAACTTGAAAGCTCAATTGAGAAAAAGTTTCTATACCATTTATTTCAATAACAAAAGGTTAGAAACCATTGATGCACAAATCGCTAATATTGAAACACTTGTGCAATCTTACGCGGTGCAGGCGCAAAAAGGCAACATTGCTTTGAAAGAATTAGTGCGTTTGCAATCCTTATTACTCAATTTCAAAAATGCTCGAATTGAAATTGTCAATAGCAATTTAGATGAACAAGCTAATTTGAGTTTGTTATTGAGCAGTGTTGAAACGATTAAACCAATCGCGGCAGACGATGTTTTTAATCGTTATGCGAGTCTCAGCTTGTCGGATAGGGCTGCATTAGACACCCTTGCGTTGAATAATCGCCCTGATTATTTGTTAGCGCGTAAAAAAATTGAGGCAAATGAGTGGAATGTCAAGTGGCAAAAGTCGCTTGCGATTCCAGATTTGACCGTTGGCATGAGTTACGATCAACATGGGGGTGCATTTAACAATCAAATTAACTTTTCGGTCGGCATTCCAATTCCTGTTTTTAACAAAAATCAAGGTAATATTCAATATGCTGAAACGATTGTGAAGCAATCGCAAGCGGAATTACAATCGGTTTCATGGCGGTTGCAAGCCGAAGTTGCTGCCGCGTTGACCAAATGGCAAACGGCAAAAGACAATTATAATCAATTATCGGCTGCGACGCTTGCCGATTTTGAGGCTGTATATAATGGTGTGTTGCAGAATTTCCAAAAACGGAATATTGGAATCCTTGAATTTACGGATTTTATGGAAAGTTATAATCAAATGACCATTCAATTGAGCGAATATAAAAAAAATGTCGTGCTTTCGGGCGAAGCGTTGAATGCTATTTTAAACAGTAAAATTTTTTAATATGAATCGTACAACAATCGTTTATTCTCTCGGCGCGTATTTACTTTTTTCGGTGCTATTGAGCAGTTGCAAAGAGAAACTGGAGCCAAAAGAAGTTAAAGAAACGTTCGTTTTGAGCGATACGATGCTTAAAACGACGACGACTGCTATTGCAAATCTGCAAACCGTCAAAAATGAGCTTAATTTTTATGGTAAAATCACTGCTGATAATAATAAATTGATTAAAGTTTTCCCTGTTGTGGGCGGAAATGTCGTCAAAGTCAATGTTGAATTGGGCGATTATGTCAAAAAAGACCAGATTTTGGCAACCGTTAAAAGTACGGATGTAGCGGATTTTGATAAACAATTGATGGATGCGAATAATGAATTATTGGTTGCGAACAATAATTTAAAGGTCGCGCAAGAGTTGTTTGCTGGAAAATTGAATGCTGAAAGAGATGTTTTGGAGGCAAAAAGCCAAGTTAATAAAGCACAATCTCAATTGGCGCGGGTGCAAGAAACGTTCAAAATTTATAGTTTGCGGGGCGGTTCCATGTATGAAATTACGGCACCGATGAGTGGTTTTATCATTCAAAAAAATATTAATCCGAACATGTTATTGCGCAGCGACAAGAGTGATAATATTTTTGATATAGCTGATATTGATGATGTGTGGGCGATTGCGAATGTAAATGAAAGCGACATCAATCAAGTGAAATTGGGCATGGATGCGCGTATCACGACGTTGGTTTCGTCGAAAGTGTATGAAGGAAAGGTGGATAAAATTTTTAATATCATTGACCCCGAAACCAAAGCGATGAAAGTTAGAATCACGTTGAATAATTCGGGCTACTTGTTGAAACCTGAAATGCGTGCGACCATTAAATTGTCTTATAATGAGAACAAAACGATGATTGCAATTCCGTCAACAGGCGTAATTTTCGATAAAAGCAGGAATTATGTGATGATTTTTAAAGATAAGAATAATATTGAGACGCGTCAAGTGGAAGTTTTTCGTCAAGTTGGGGATGTGAGTTACATTTCTGGCGGTTTGAAGGAGGGCGAAAAGGTGATTACGCATAATCAATTATTGATTTACGATGCTTTGAACGATTAAACTCAAAATTCAATGAATAAATTTATTAAAAATATTATTGCTTTTTCGCTTAAAAACAAAGGTTTTACTTTTTTTTGGGTGGGTATTTTGGTGGTTGCAGGTTTTGTGGCGTTCAAAAACATGCCGATTGAGGCATTTCCAGACGTTACGAACACGCAAATCATCATCGTTACAGAGTGGAATGGCAGAAGTGCGGAAGAAATTGAACGTTTTGTGACCACACCTGTCGAGATTGCGATGAACTCGGTGCAAAAGAAAACGAGCGTTCGGAGTATTACGATGTTTGGTTTGTCGGTGATTAAAATCATTTTTGAAGACGATGTTGAAGACTTTTTCGCCCGACAACAAGTCAATAATTTGTTGAAAAACGTGTCTTTACCTGATGGTGTTGCGCCTGATGTGCAGCCGCCTTATGGACCAACAGGTGAAGTTTTTCGTTATGTGTTGAGAGCCAATAATCGAGATACAAGAGAATTATTAACCATTCAAAACTGGGTGATTGACAGACAGTTACGCTCTGTTCC
>JBEEMZ010000365.1:0-4895 GCA_041192405.1 Bacteroidota bacterium
AAGCCTCCACAGGATTTTTATTGGAGATTGCGACTTGACAGACGAAAAGATTATATTGCATCTTATTTCAATAATTTAAATTGTTTTCTTATGAAAAAAACCTTTTTTATATTGCTCATACCCTTGTGGTGGTTGTTTAGCGACTGTAGCAAAGAGCAACCTCCGATACAAGCGGTCTCAAAAGACACGCTTCGGTGCAAAATCAATGGCAGGTTTTGGAATGCGACCGTGCCACTCGATTACAATATCATTTCGTGGAAGGCGGGGCGGGTTTCAACTTTGTATGACTCCGATTCACTTCACGGGGGTATCTGGATTCAAGCAATCCGAGACACGACAGGTGAAGAACAGGAATCACTCACCATTTCCAATAAATGGGGTAGTGGTGGACGAGGAAAACTACGATTATCGCAGGTGACTTATTATGGTAAATGTTCATCATTTATAGACACTGCATCCAATAATTGGATGGAAATATCAAATGTTGATACTGCAAAACGAATTATAATAGGGCGATTTGAAAGTATTCCGTCACACACTAGTTGCGACACCGTGATAATTCAAGAGGGCTATTTTAAACTTAAATTTTAACATTTTTTTATTTTTTAAATTACTGAATATGAAAAATTTTATATTGGTGCTATTTATAGCACTTGGCACTGCCATGCTAACCTGACGCAAGCCTCCACAGGATTTTTATTGGAGATTGCGACTTGACAGACGAAAAGATTATATTGCATCTTATTTCAATAATTTAAATTGTTTTCTTATGAAAAAAATATTGCATCTTATTTCAATAATTTAAATTGTTTTCTTATGAAAAAATTATTTTTTATTCTGTTGGTGCCTCTGTTGTTTTTGCTGGCACAATGCCGCAAAGAGCCGTTGAGCGATACCACTTCGGTTGAAGGAACGGTCATGGAGTTTGGGACGAAAAAACCAATGCCCAATGTGCTGGTCTATGTCCGAAAATTGGTCAGTTCGTCAGGCTGGACGGAGACATGGATCCTTCAAGATTCGACTCACACGGACTTAAATGGACGGTATCAGATTGCCTTTAAGCCTGAAAACGCTACCTATCAAGTGATGCTTCGGAGACCCGCTTTATATGCAGGTGCATCTAGCGGAAAGTTGCTGGGTTCGGGCAAAAAGGAGTTGCAAGATTTTATTCTCGACCCTCCTGGATGGCTTAAAATTAGAGTGCAGAATGTGAATCCTGTCAATCAAAAAGATAGCTTAATCATTGGATGGGGTGTTGATAGAACTTTTGTTGGTGATAGAGTAGATACTATTTTTCAAACTTATAGTTATTTTGATGCAAACAGGTACATTGTATTATATCCTTATGTAATCAAAAATGGAATAGGACAACAACGAAAAGATTCAATTTACTGTGCTGCACATGACACAGCATTTATACATATTAAATACTAAATTCCTAACATATTAAAATTCAACGATTTATGAAACAATTTCTAATTAATCTCGTACAACAGTCGCACAGTCGCACAGTCGCACAGTCGCACAGTCGCAAGTTTTTTTATTTGTTTATTTTTGTGGATTAGTGCTGCAACAGCACAGGTCACGATTCCCAATGTCAACGTAATTCCTTTTGGGTTTACAAATGGTTCCTTGGCAACTTTCCGAGACGTGATCATTCACAATCCCGTTACATATTCGTTTCCACAGAATTTAATAGATCAACTGGGTGCCTCTGCTACGGTTGATTTGGATGATAATCAAGGTCCCCGATTGTTGAATGGGCAACGGAATTGGACGATTAATTACGGAACTAATTTCGGAACCAAAAATTTGATTTTCCGTTCCGATAATCTCACAAACCCGATCTTTACAAATATTCTCGTTAAAAACGCGATTCGCCCCTATGTTGCTCCAGATAAAATTTGGCAAATTACAACCTCAGAAACCTGGGAGCGTCCGACTTCCTGTGCGAATGCTTATCCTTATGTGATCACAGCAGATGCGCCCCTACCTCTGTTTGGCAATTCTGCAAAAGACCAGCGTATTCTTGGGCAAATTAATGGCAATACAGCAGGAGTTGCTACAGCCTATATCAAATTTGGCAAAGTCAATGGTGTTTCTCGCAATTATTTAAGCCGTCCTGTGATCATTTTAGATGGTATTGATTTTGGGTCGTATGGTTTTCAAATCAAGGATAATACATTACCTGTCAATGGGGCTTCTAATTTTGAAACGAATGTCATTCGACAGGGCGATTCAGGTTGGGACATTTTGTGGACAGGCACTGATGAATCGGAATTACCTGCCAATTCGTCCGAAACGTTTGGAATGTATCCTAAATTCATGGATACCTTGTTGAATACAGGTCATGATGTTATTTTTTTAGACTTTGAACGAGGCGCAGATTATATCCAACGCAACTCGCTCCTTTTGATAGAATTGCTCAAACGAGTCAATCAAGCGAAGCATCAAGGAGCTGTTTGTCCCGCTAAAAATATGATTATTGGACCCAGTATGGGCGGACAAATTGCTCGCTACGCGCTTACTCGGATGGAATCGTTAGGTCTCAATCATGATACGCACACGTTTTTATCGTTTGATTCTCCGCACCGAGGCGCACATATTCCGCTTGGGGTACAAGCTGCCGCTTTCTGGGCGCATTTAGCTGGGATTGAAACCAGTGCACCGAATGCACCTTCCCTCTGGCAGTCCTTGAATTTACCTGCGGCGCGGCAATTATTACAAGAGAATATAGGGTCCGCAGAATATAACCGCAAAATTAACTTGTCGGACTGGGATAATTCCAACGAGTTTTTAACAGGACGAGGTTCAATTGTCATTCAAAACAATGGATTTGGTTGCCTTCGTCAACAGTATATGGATGAACTCAATCAAATTGGATATCCAAGTCGAACCCGCAATATTGCGTTAGCTTGTGGTAGTTTTACAGGAACGGGACAGGGCTACAGCGGGAATGTTCCATTATTCAGTACGAGTTTTTATGAACATAGATGGGAATTTGGGTATGTTTTGAGAGGTGATATTTGGGCAAATGGTGGTGGTGAACATAATCTAAATGTTCGCAAAGTCGCTAATTGTGTGGATCCACTTCTCTTTAATCATGTATCGTGTGACTTTCGACCCATGATTTTTGCAGCTGCGAAACCTTCTACAATGACAAGCTATGCTGGTAATCAATTGCCTTGTGCCTACTCCAGTTTGTATGCACGATACAAAGACCCAAGCATCGTTCCTCAATTTGATAACGCCCCTGGTGGTCAACGAAAAGATATAGCAAAATTAAGTTTGCTGATGCGGAGAGTTGCAGCAGCAGCTTCGGGAATCAATCTTGCCAATTTGCATATTGAAACCTTTCCAGCAGAACGGAGTAATTTATGTTTTATTCCAACAATTAGTGCTTTTGATTTAAATCAACCATTAACGGATGCGAATATGTTTCAAAATGTAAAAAGTGCAGAGTTACAATTAATACAAAATGGAGTGACTCCATTTGAAGCTATTTTTGCACCTGACCAAAATTTGCAACATGTTGAAGTCAACCAAAGAATGATAAACTGGGTGATGGAGCAGATAAAGCTCTCGGAAGATTTGATTGAACCCAATCTTGGAGACCCGATTTCAGGCACAACGTACAATTATGCGAACAAACGGCGTGATAATATCGCTACCAGCAACATTATCAATAATGGGATTGTCAAAGTGAATGCATCCAGTGGTGCAGGTTTTGGAACGGAAGTGAATAATGCGTCGACTCGTTTTACTGTTTATAAGGACGCGTCTTGTGGCAACTCTACCTTAAATGAGCAAGCACAGGCACGTTACAAATTGGTGAAAACCAACGTATTGGGATTTTAAAAGTTCGTGCAGGAGGCATTATTAGTATTCAAAATAATGGCAACCTCAATATTGCAAGTGGCTCCGATGTGGTAGTCGAAAAAGGTGGTCAATTGATCCTTCATTTTGGCGCGAATATCGCCAATAATGGTCGAATTGTGGTGCAAGCAGGCGGTGAACTTGTAATCAACGGTCAACCCAATATGACAGGCGGCGGCTACATCCGTTTCGAGAAGGACAACAAGCTGACGATGAACGCCGATTGGTTGGTACGCAGCAACAATCCCAGCCAACGAATGATTCAAATTGCACGGGAAGCAACAATCATTGTCCCCGATTCACGCACGTTGACGCTTGAAAATGGTTTAGTCGAACGCGAGGCAGGTTACGTTGCCAACACGCCGAATCACATTATCGTTCGCAAAACAGGCGGGATTCGGGCAAGTTATGTTACCTTTCAAGATTATTCGAGTGGTCCCAGTCGGTTTATCTACTTAGATGGTCCCGAACAAAATGAATTTATTTTTAACAATTGTACGTTCACCAATTCGGCGATTGCAGTCGAGTTGAAAGAACCTGCAAACCGCACCGCGCCGCGTGAATATGGCTGGGGACCCGCGAATCAGCGTGTCAATGTCCGTTTCCTGACGTGTACGTTTCAGAATAGCAGTGTGATCAAAGCGGAACGCGCCTTCATTGTGGAATTAAATCATTGTACCGTGAATAATGGTGGATTAGATGTTTCGTATGCGTATTGGATTGATATTCATAACAATAGCACGTTACGCGGCAATTATCAAGTCCAAAATGGGATTAAAGTTAAAAATGTGGTTCATACCGAATTGTACGACAATAGTTTGATTGACCAATATACCACGGGCATTGAAGCAACCGAAAGTTGGAATCACAACATTACCATCTATGACCATGCGAGTATTCAGTCTTGTGGGACGGCGATTCGCCTCAATGGAGGCTTAAATAACGCTTATGGGTTAGATTGGGGCATGATTTATATGGACTGCGCTCGCTTATTAGACAATTATAGAAGTATTGAAGGT
>JBEEMZ010000366.1:0-4150 GCA_041192405.1 Bacteroidota bacterium
AAACCATATTTATATAAAAATATAAAACCATATTTATATAAAAATATAAAACCATATTTATATAAAAATATAAAACCATATTTATATAAAAATATAAAAATATAAAAATATAAAAATATAAAAATATAAAAATATAAAAATATAAAAATATATTTATATAAAAATATAAAACCATATTTATATAAAAATATAAAACCATATTTATATATTTATATAAAAATATAAGCTATCTTTGCATTTTTATTTACAAAACGTCGTTTTTTACTCCAATAAAGGACATCACGTTACAACTCCCCTCCTTGGAGGGGTTGGGAGAGGCTTTATGATTATAGGCGTTTCAAACTTAAAAGGTGGGGTTGGCAAGACCACAATTGCACAAAACATTGCAGTATGCTTTGCATACATGGGCTTTAAAACCTGCTTGGTGGACACCGATACGAATTGCAATTCGTTGTCGTGGAGTGCTGCGCGTGACGAAACCTTGTTATCCATCCCCGTTATTGGCTCAACAGAAGCCAAGGCGATTGGAAAAATGGTACGCGAAATGCAAAAAAATTACGAGATTATCGTGATTGACGGCACACCGTCGCTCTCCGAAATGACAACCCGTATCATCCTCGCAAGTGATATATTGCTCATACCGTTATTGCCGAGTGCGCACGACTTGCGCGCTATGAGTTTATTTTTTGACCGATACGAACAGGCAAAGGAATTGAAAGAAAATATTCCAGCCTATTTTTTGCTCAATCAATACGCTCCAAACATCAATGTCCACAAAGGCATGAAAGAAGCCATCGAAGGTTTTGGCTTAGAATTATTACAAACCACTATCAGCAAACGGGCAGTCTATGTCGAAACTGCGCTCGACGGGCGCGGTGTCTATGAAGCGACCGACCCCAAAGCAAAAGAAGAAATCATCAAACTCACCACCGAACTCTTAGAAAAAGCAAGAGAACTTGGATTGGTGGAGTAATACCTCCCCCAGCCCCTCCCAAGGAGGGGAGTTCCGACGTAGATTACTCTGCGCGATAGCTCCCCTCCTTTGGAGGGGCTGGGGGAGGTCAAATTTTCCTATGGCAAAAAAAGAATTAAACTTCGGAAAATTGGTGCTACCCACCAAGACCAATGTCGTCAAACAGGTAGAAGCGACCGAACCACTTATCGAAAAAGCGGTCGAAATCATTCATCGCGAAGCGGCAAAGGTGAATGTCCCTGCGCCCGTGTCCATCGCATCACAACCTGCGACGCGCACGACTGCGCCCGTAAGCAAAGCCAGTATGGATTTGGAAGACATCGCTGCGGTCAAAAAAATCAGTATGGATTTGCCACTCGACCTCTACAAAGCCCTCAAAGCCGCTGCCTTCAATCAAGGTACGACGATGAAAGAATATGTAGTGCGACTGTTGGAAGCGGATATGAAGTAGGTTTTTATAGGCTAGGTACAACTTGTACCTAATGTAGTCAAAATAAAAAGGTTCAAAAGAAATAGGTCGTCGAGGTTCTGAAACCTCGACGACCTATTTCTTTTGAACCTTTTTATTTTGTGTAGGTTAAAACCCGAAATCAAAAGAGAGGGGGGCGCGCGGAATTGGGGGAGAGATTTAAAGGCATCACGGTTACAAATTAAGGCTTTTTTTAAAGAAAAAAACTAAAAAAAAAGCAACAACAACAATGATTACACGTAAATCTCTTTTTGTTGTTGCTTTTCTTATCTTTTAAAAGAATCTTTTATATTGTTTTACACCCTTGTAACGTATTGATTGTCAATTAGTTACAAGCCTAACTATAACACATAAATAACTCAACTATAACAGATAGCGAAAACAACTATAACACATAAATAACTCAACTATAACAGATAACGAAAACAACTATAACACATAAATAACTTGCTACCCAACTATAACACATAAATAACTCAACTATAACAGATAACGAAAAAAAGTTCAAAAAATGAGTTATTTATGTGTTATAGTTGGATAAGTAAATAGTTTTTTTTACCTTTGTAGTACCAACTATAACAGATAAATAACTCACGAGTTATTTATCTGTTATAGTTGGCTTATTTATCTGTTATAGTTGATACTAACTCTTTACTAAAAATCAAGCCAACTAAATGAGTGCTAATCAAAAGCCTAAATTGCCAACAACATCAAGTGAAAATAAAGGAATTAAGATTATTAAGCAGTCCAATGATTTAATTGAGGCGCGCTATAAATTTGATATTTGGGAAACTCGGTTTTTTACAAGTATTTTGAGTATGATACGCCGTGAAGATGTTGATTTCAAAGCCTACCGAGTGTATATCCATGATATTATTGTTGATTTTAATATTAATAATGGCAATTCTTATGCCTTACTAAGAGAAGCGGCTAAAAGTTTATTGGATAAAAAAATTTATTTTAACCACGAAACAGAAGAAGCGGTGCGTACAACAGCTTATCATTTAATTCGTACCGCAAATTATATGATAGATTTAAAAGATGAAAACAAACGGCATTTACACGAATATTTTGATGTTACAATAGATCCAGATATGAAACCTTTTTTACTGCAACTAAAAAAGCAATTTACGACCTATGATATGCAAAATATCATAAATTTTCAAAGTAGTTATACCGTTCGTATTTATGAACTATTAAAGCAATATGAAAGTATTGGGCGACGAAAAATGCACATAGCATACATCAAAGAAATATTCGAGATAGAAAAAGAATATCCACTATTTGCTAATTTTTATCAGCGTGTTATTGCGCCAGCACATCGAGATATTAATGCTCATTCTGATTTGATGATAACCGAAATAGAAAAAGTAAAAAAAGGGAAGAGTATTGTCAGTTTAGTATTCAAATTTTATAAAAAAGACATTAAAATCGAAGAAAATATCGAAAAAAAGGTAGAGATACTGAAAGAAACATCCTTTGAGTATGTGCCAGAAGTTGTTCTTCCGAGTAGTATAGTGAATGAAGCTGTACCAAGCCCAATACTTGCGCCCGAACCGATACCCGAGCCATCCAATTATGACGCGCTCTATGCCGAATTTGAAGCCGATGTGGTCAAAGGTTTTGGCGTAACGCCTTTTGTGTTGTTTAATCTTATCCAAACTTACGACGCGGAACTCATTCGCAAGCAAATACGCATCACCAAACGCAAACGCGGTGCAAGTCCCACGTCCAATATAGCAGGTTTTTTCGTCAATGCGGTCAAAACCGACTACAACGACCCTGTGGAGGCAAAAGAAGAAAAGAAACGCGAAAATCAACGTCAAAATGAAGCAAAACAGCGTGCGGAACAACAACGAAAACAATTCATCGAAGAATACAACGAATTGACGAGTATGATTACAACAAGCACCAATAACACTATCCGCAAACTTGTTGCCAATGACCCGACACTAACACCTCGCGCCATCGAGTACGCCAAGACAATAATCATCAATAATGCATCCTTACACCATGAAATCCAACAACAAGGTTACGACCTTGATATGGTTGATTTAAACACGTGGCGACTAGAACCCTTGTTGCGAGTTCATGTGCTAGAAGCTATCAAAAAACTAGAACCTAAGGCGTTTGCCTTTCTGAAATCGTTGCATGATCGCGTGGAAGAATTGGACAGATTACTCAGATAAAATTTTCTTGCTTATATAAAAATATTTTTATATAAATATGGTTTTATATAAGCACTTGATAAAAAGACCGAAATCGTAGCAATCTACGATTTCGGTCTTTTTTTCGGGTTAAAACCCGCACTCCAAAAAAAATGGTTTTAACCCGCCCTATCAACGAATTAAAACCAAAACCTTTTATCAAAAAAAAATCAACTTAAACCTTAAAATTTATCAAAAAAAAGTAACCCTATTTTATTGTTTATTCAATGTGTGTCTTTTTATTTTCCCCTCTAAATCTGCCAAAGAGGAGACTTGTTTAGAGCCATTTAGAGGCTCTCTCGTTATCAATCACAATCATTTACTTATTTCCTGTATAATCTCCGTCGGTAAGTCTCCCCTTTGGGGAGATTTAGAGGGGATTAGTGGTGCTTCACGCCCAAAACTGGTTTAGTGATGATTGCAGAAGTACCAGGTGTTGTAGGAAAACAAACAACCAATTCTGGACGCTTTGTGCCAAATGCTTTTGAAGTAGCACCATTA
>JBEEMZ010000367.1:0-4091 GCA_041192405.1 Bacteroidota bacterium
TGTACAAAAAAAAATTAAATAAGTTTCTCAAAATTGTTAAAAAAATAAAAAGATCGTCGGCTGCAGGACTTGAACCTACGCGGGTTTCCCCATGAGATTTCAAGTCTCACTCCTTAACCACTCGGACAAACTGACTCTACTACATGTAGTTCCACAAACTTGCTATTTAAATACAATTACCAATTAAGTTTTATTACCATTACAATAATATTACTGTTTAATAATTAAATCAAATATGAAGATAATAATAATATATAAAACTAAACCCAATTAAGATTTTTTACGTATAACGGTAAAGTTATTAATTTGTGACAAGCATAAACATTTTTTTTGTAAAAAAGCCAAGTAAAACCTTCATTTTACTTGGCTTTTAATCACTTAAACCAATGATTGATGTTTTTATATTAGAATTTAACGTATTTAATAGGCGTTAGTCTGCCACTATCAAGCGTCGTTTGCAAATAATAAACACCATTTGCGAAGGATGTCAAATCAAAAAACAGGTCATTTTCTCCTAAGCTAACCTGCGCTTTGGTCGTGAAGACGCTCCCTGTAAGGGGGTTATGCCATTCAAAAATAACATCTCCGCTATAAGTGGCATTCAAAATGACATTGACTTCGCCTCCACCAGGGTTCGGAAAAATATTTTTGACAACAATTGGAGTCCTTTGCGGCTGTGCTAATGTGAAACGGGGCTGATTTCCACTGCCTTGAGTCATTACAATAGCGGCTTCATCATCCTCACTTGGCACCTGAGTCGTATTATTATTCGGCGCAGAATCTACATCAATTGGACTTGCCGTTTTGACCTGCGCAAATGCAGTTACAGCACCTGTATTGTCCAAACAAAACAAAGGCATGGTCATTGTAACTGTTTGACCAGGATTTAAAGTGCCCACTTCCCAAATATGTGTAAATGTATTATAGGTAGTTCCCGCACTGGACGTTGGATTACCACCATTTACAAATTTGGTTGGATATGGAAAATCAACTGTGACATTTGTAGCTGCAACGCCGCCCACATTTCGCAGTGTTAAATTGAAATATTTCGCAACATATTGAGTATAAGTCAGCGTTGTTGGCATGGTTAGTTCCAAATCACAAGTTGTCCCCACACCTTGCTTGAAAACCGTTACATTATCTTCATCATCTTCTGTTGGCGTGCCTGTGGTGTTATTGCTTGGTGTAGAATCGGGGTCATTGGTTTGCGTTACGGTTTGCACTTGTGCAAAACCAACAATATTTCCTGTAATGGCACCAACATTATACACGATTGTCAGCGTTGCTGTTTCATTAGAAAGCAGTGTTCCAATCGTCCAAATGCGCGTCAATGTGTCGAAAGTACCTTTTTGGGGTGTAATCGTTTGGTAAGATAAGAAGTTGGGAATCAAATGTTTAACGGATACATTGGTTGCAGTCATGGCTCCAGAATTGTCCACAGCTATTGTAAAAGCAACCGTTCCGCCAGGGAGCACACTTGATTTATCAGCCGTCAGATTCAAAGCCAAATCTATAAATGGATTCACCGAAGCACTTGGAACGCTTAATAATGCTTCATCATCTTCGTTTGGTGAATTATTGGTATCATTGCCTGGGGTTGAATCCAAATCGGTTGGCGATGCTGTTTTAACTTGAATAAAATGACTAATAGTCGTTTGTAAAGTGAAAACCGTTATCGTCAAAACAGCAGAATCACCTGGCGCGAGCGTTCCGACATCCCAAATCCCATTAAAAGAAGCGTAAGTACCTTTGGAAACGACTTGTGAATTGAACGCCATCCCTGTTGGAAATGGATATTTGACTGTAATGCCCGTAGCAGCTGCGGGCCCGCGATTGACTAAAACGGCTCTTAATGGAACGTTTTGATAAATGGGCAAAGCGGTCGTGTAAGGGCATGTCAAAGATAGTTCCAAATCACATTGATTTGCAGTAGCTGAAAACAAGGTTACTTTTGCCTCATCATCTTCATCTGCGGATTGATTGGTGTCATTCCCTGGCGTTGAATCGGGGTCAAGAATCGAACTTGTTTGTATTTGTGCGAAATTCACAATCGAATTAGTGAGTGCGTTGACGGTTGCCGTAATACTTAATGTGGCTGTTGCATTGACGCTCAAATTGCCAATTGTCCAAATACCTGTGGTCGAATTATACGCACCGACAGATGGCGTTGCGCTATTAAAAGTCAAGGAAGTTGGTAATAAATCTTTTAAAGAAACACCCGTTGCAGCCAATAAACCGCGATTCAATACGCTTAAATTAAATGTAACCACCGTGTTAACTGCAATTGTTGCAGGTGTTGCTGTCATAGATAATTCTAAATCAGCGTAATTTACATTACAATTAATTGCATTAAAAGTTTGGGCTGTTTCATCATCTTCGACAGGGTTATTAGTTGAATTGTTACCCACATTAGAATCTACGTCAGGTTGACTCGATGTTTGCACTTGCGCAAAACTTTTATTCGCCGTCGTCCAACAACCTGCTGAACCTTGAATCGTTAAAGTTACTGAACCTTGATTCGCAATATTACCAATTGTCCAAATACCTGTGATCACATTGTACGAGCCAACAGAAGGCAACACGGTCAAATTATTAAGATTGGTTGGCAATGAACATTTTACCGTTACGCCTGTCGTCGCATTCGGTCCCCGATTAAACACACCTATCATATAACGAATACTGTCACCTGTCACTAAGGGCGTATGAGTGACGTTATGACTCATTTCTAAGTCAGCAAAATTATTGGATGTATTTTGAAGCACATTGATGATAATCGTTGCTTGGTCGTCTTCTGTGGCAATAAAATTACTGGGTGTCGAATCAAAATCGGGATAATTACAAGAACGCATTTCGCAAGTAAAATCTACAGTACCCACTTGTAATGCTTTGGTTTTCAATCGAATCGAAACCGTTCCGCCTGCGGCAAGCATAAAACCAGGTTTATTGCCCGTCACGGGATCCGCGATATGACTCAATAACCAAACACCGACCGATGGATCAAATTCTCCAATATCTGCTACGGAACTAATATATTGCATCCCTGCGGGAATATTGGTTCGCACTTTCGTTCCATCACCCCGAGCAGGCCCCACATTGCGAAGCGTCACCACATAAGTTACGGTATCACCTACTTTAATAGGTGTTGGAGTTGATTCCAATGCCATAGACAACTCCATATCTACCAACATGCCTGTAAGATTTAAGATGGTTTCATCATCTTCATGGGTTGTTGCCGCAGGATTGTAATTATTGGGCGCAGAATCAATATCCAATTGATTTGCTGCAATGACTTGAGCAACATTTTTGATAGCACCGCCTTGAATCACTTTTCCATCTAACAATAAGATTCGTTCATTGCCAGGAGCCAATGAGCCAACATCCCATAAACCGGTTGCAGGCGTATAAGTACCGCCGCCCGCATCAAAACTGAGCAACGATAAGCCCGCAGGGAAAGTCTCCCTCACTTGAATACCTGTTGCTGTCAACAAACTATTATTTTTGATTTTAATAAGCATTGGTGCCGTCTGATTAAAAGCAACTTCGGGATTATTAATGGAGGTCGTCAATTCTAAATCAATTTTATCTGTTGGTAAGATACCACCTCCTAAGGTACAATCCGCAGCAGGTGCAGCCGTGCCTACTGTAATAGTGGATGTAAATGAATTGTTAGATGGCAAAGGGTCGGTAAAACCAGCCGCAGTGGATGTAACAGAAGCACTTGCCACAATACTATTTCCCGTTAAAGCAAATAAAACTGTTTTCAAGCGAGCAGAATCCCCTGCATTAATGGTTCCAATGTTCCATGTCCCTGCTGCCTCCCAAGCAAACCACGCACCGAATGTTGCATTCGCACAGTTGAAAGATACATTAGCTGGTTTCGGAAACGCTACTGTAACATTTGCAGCATTAACAGTTCCCAAATTTTTGACCGTAACTGTATAACCAATGGACGTAAAATTGGCATAAGTTGGCGAATTAGGTACGATATTGATGGATAAATCTGTATTTTGGGCAACCAATATCCATTGAATACAGCTTAAAAAAAGGCATAATGGCATTCTCTTGTAGGAATTGCCCAATTTGTTGAAAAG
>JBEEMZ010000368.1:0-4065 GCA_041192405.1 Bacteroidota bacterium
ACTCGGTCGTATGGTGCATTGACATTCGTAACGTCCGCTACCATTTTACTATATTCCGCTTGAGTCATTTTACCTTGTTTTACGGACGTATAAAAAACGCCCTTTTTTTAAACGTTTGTTTTGCAAAACCATCGGATCATTAGATAAATCTTCTATAAATTGAATGTTATAGTCATGCTCCAAACCTTCATCTTGACCAATAACGGCTTCAGAAAAGGTGTCGCCTGGCAGCCATACCAAACCGTCAATATTGACACTCCAACTTCCGTTTACTAACATCGTGACGTATTTAGCCTGTATAAATACAGTTTTATCTTCGTGCACGGTAAAAAAATTAGGCTTTAGTATTTTCATTGGCTTCTTTTTGTTCTGCTAACAACGCAACCAACATTAATGGATTTGCTTCCAAATAAGAAACACAATCCTCTAAAGTAGTCATGGGATGTTCTGTAGGATTCAATTTGTGAATGCGTTGCAACACCTTTTGAATCCTAAGTCCCATTACTTTTGCCTCTTTTATTTTAGGATCTTCTTCAGCCTTTTTTTCTACCGATTTTGAAGGCGGCGGCACGGTTTCTCCATCTTCGGATTTGGCGCGTCCAACGTTGGCAACTGCGACTGGTGGTACTTTATAAACAGCATTAATGATGCTTGGCAAATGCATTTCACCGATCTTAAAAAGTTTGTCAACAACCGTTTTGTTGCCTTCAATCTTCTGAATTTCGGTTTGATTTTTCGCTTCCGCTAACTTTACGCCCAATTCCATCTGTTTTTCCATCATTTGTAATGACGCAGTATGATTATTGGATTGCATCGTCATCATTAAAGTCATCATTTGCATCATCATCGAATCACTATTGCCTCGATTCCCGTTATTTTCCACATTACTCCCAACACCTGTCAACCGCTTCACTTCCGCACCAATGCGCAATGGATGCGTTATTTTGGTCGCAGATGCGGATACCGTTTGCTGAACGGAAATGGTATAATTGCCATCGGATAACAATTCGCAAAAAGCCGTAAAATCATTATATTGTTGGACATGATCACGCACATCTTTTAATGAATCGCTGGTTGCCCCCCTTTTTACACTTCCAGCTTGCACCGTCCAATAACCGGGGTTTTCCCTTTGAAAAAGTGCGGCTGCCGATTCAATTGTCAACATATAATTTACTTTTCAAATTCGATTAACAATGCAATACCTTGTCCAGTCACTAATACCGATGGATCCAAACAACTGATTTTAGAATTCGCAAACGCAATTTTATCTTCAACAACCAAACCACGTCCTTCCCTTGAATCGGACATTTGTAACACCGTTGCCAATGGAATTTCACCCATTGTATTGTTATTAAAGTCTTTCAATTCCAAAATCATTGTTTTTAGCACCTCAACGGATACAATTGGCAATTTTCCCGATGTTTTTCCGCCTGTGCGCGTCCTAATGCATATGATTTTTTTAGAAGCTATTGAATCAGCTGCAGAAGCAAATGTTAAATCGTCTGCTCCTTCGACGCATTTTACAGCGATTTCTTTAAATCCGTTCATCGTCCGCGTAAGATTTTGGTTATTTCTGTTTTTTTATCGGTACTCACAATATCAAATACATCTAAATGCGCCACTGCATACAATTTATGCGTGCTTGGATCGCCCGCAATACTTGCAATATCGCCTGCATTCGCCATTTTGATTTCTAAAGTATTCTCCTCACCGCCTACCATCGTGAAACTTGCATCCAACAAAGTTGGTTTTATGCTGTTGGATGGCGTGCCAAACGATTCAATAAAGAAACGAGACATTGCCAACGAATCAAAACGGGTGTCTTGGTCGGTTTTGAAGGTCAATTTTCCGTTATAAATTCCTCTTAATGCGCGCTGCTCAGCCGCCGTGAACATCGGGTTATATGGATTGGATGTAAACTCCGTCGCAATATAATCAGGTTTGCCACTTGCATAAGGTACACGGGCAATTCCAAAGCCCAAACCAAACACTTCTACAACGCGATTCATTGGGATCAATCGTTCCAATTCAACACCAGAAGTATTGCCGTCTGAATTGTTCAACTTAAACGCAATAGTCCGTTGCGATCCATCCAACGCGAAAAAAATACGCAAATTGGCTAACTGAATAGCATCCGCTTTGACAATACTGCTTAATTTGCTGTTTAACATTTGGCGTACTTCTCGGGTACGCTTAACTTCCATCACTAATGGATGCATCTTATCATTTGTTTTTGATATATTTTATGGATTTTGGTTATAAAAACAGAATCCATAAAATATATAAGTTAATGGATTCCGTTTGATTCCGTTTGACCCACAGATTCGTAACCACTTTGAATATCTTCAGACACATAACTCCAGTCAGAACTATTCAGGTCAATGACCGTACCAACGGATTCGTCGTATGTATCGCCAACACCCGCAAGTGTATTAAATACGTCTGGAAAATATTCTTCAACTGCGATTAATGCGCCTGCAGCCATTGCGCCAACGCCTGCGGCATGCATCTTTTCATCTTGTGTTTTGGTTAACAGCAAGTAACCCAAAAGAAAAGGAAGTCCAGCTTTCAAGATTTTTTTAGTGGCACCTTCCTCAATTTTAAGGGTTTTTATCAAATGCGTTGTTAACGCTTTGGAAATAACTGCACCTCCACCGAGATAGACCAATTGTTCAGGTTCAAACCCCCCGTAACTTCTGCCAATTCCTTTTACAGATTTACACATAATAAATTAAATCATTTTAAAAGTTAAAGTTATCGTGACCGCCGTTTACGAGAGCCAACGCCCTTTACTTTTCGTTTGCGAGAACCAACACCTTTTACGGTGCGTTTTCGTGTGCGCCCTACGCCTGTGCCCAAAACACCTGCAATACTGTTCACTTGCGTCATTTTCAAGTTACTACCAGAACCTTCGGTTTTAAAACAAATCACATTTGCCATATAAGATTTTTTAAAAGTTAATCAATCAAACTAAAAATTGGCGTTCGCTAACGCTCACATTTCTTTCGGCGGCTTCGCCGCAATGACTTATTATCTATTGGCTACCATAAACAACAATGCGGCACCACCTATCATCATCATCATATTACTATTGTCCTTTTCCAAAGCGGGAACTTTTAATTCTTTTGTTTTAGGCTCACCTTCAGGCAATTCGATCGGCGTTCCGCCTGGATTTACCAATGTTGTTTTTACAATTCCATCGTTGGTTGACGGCGTATTGTCACCGACCACATTATCAGGCAATTCCCGTTGTTTTTCAATATTTTCTTTGGTGTTTTGGTCAATAACTGACGCTGTAGAAGCGGTTTTAACTTCAGTCATCTCCGTTTTTAAAAGAGATAAATCACTCCCGTCGGCGGGACTAATCGCGGGTGCATCATTCTTTTTAAAAAAAGTTATCAATTGTTTAATGATGCTGAATACAATTTTTATTACATCATCAATAATTCCAATACCAGTTATTTTTAATTTTCCTTTAATAAAATCAATGATGAGCAACGCTGGAGACATCTTGTATTTAGCACTAAGACCTTTGCTAATACTTGCTAAAATTACGGCAGGCGATGTACCTGTTATTTTAGCCATCCAATTAATCAAGTTCATTTGCTTTTTTTGGGCAAATGCAACTTTCCCTTTTGGGTTTTTCACAAAACAAAATATAAAAAAAGGAGCTGCTTTAGGCAATAATTTTTGAAAAATGACATTAATCATTTTTTTTGAAGCATTCTTAATGACTTCTAAGGCTTTTTTAGCGGGTGCGCTTAACGCTTGAATGATTTTTTTGCCTGTTCCTGCGCCAATGCCCGAAACCGCCACCACTGGTAACACGAATGCTCCACCAACGGTGCCGATACCCGCAACATTGCCGCCCGTCAAATATCGAATAACTTGCATTTCCGATAAATTCGTTAAATCCATTTCAAATAGAGGCGCATCTTTTACAACATTTGCCATATGTCGAGCTGCATTTAACAAATTTTGTTCGGCAGAACTGGCTCTCCGCCTATGACTGGGCGACACAAGCCGGAGCGCAGGCGCTCAACGCCATCGCCGCCGCCGACGACC
>JBEEMZ010000369.1:0-4018 GCA_041192405.1 Bacteroidota bacterium
GATTTTCTTTTGGAGTCTCTTTCTGCGAAAATCTGCGGAGAAATCTGCGAAATTTGCGGGAAAAAAACATATTACAACTTTAACAACTCAGTAGTGTAGTATAGCGAAGCTGAGTAAACGTAATTTAATAAGTTCACTCACTTTGAAAACGGCGAAGCAAAAAAAAATTCTTTGTTTTTGCTTCACCATTTTCCAAAATGAGCTATTTTAGGTACGCTTACTTAGAGGATTGATTTTGATGAACAAACAAATTGGGTCGTTGGAATCGCCGATTTTGCAATCGCATCAAAACTCCCAATCACGTTCACCAATTGATCATAACCTCTCGCCTTCAAAATTGAAGCCGCAATCGTTGACCGATAACCACTCCGACAGTGCATATAATAGGAGGTGTCTTTTTGAATGACACTCATTTGTTCATTGATGAAATCCAACGCCACATTTTTAGAATTGACAATATGTTCCGTATTCCACTCACTCGGTTTACGCACATCTAAAACATTTAAAGCTGGATTTTCCGTATAAATGGTTTCAAAATCGCGTGTATTGATGCTTGTTAAGGTATCCACTTGGCGATTATCTGTTTTCCATGCTTCAAAACCGCCTTGTAAATAACCAATACAATTATCATAACCCACTCGTGCCAACCGCTTGACCGTCTCTTTATTGCGACCTTTCGGCGCGATAATCAAAATGGGTTGCTTCAAATCGGGAATTAACGCGCCAACCCAAGGCGCAAAGGTACCATCTAAGCCGATAAAAATCGAATTTGGAACGAAACCTTTACAAAAATCTTCTTTATCGCGCACATCCAAAATCACAGCACCTGTTGCTTCCGCGACCGTTTCAAAAGCGCGGGAACTCAACCCACGAGAACCGCGTTTCATAACCGCCTCAACACTATCATAACCATTTTTATTAGCCGCAGCGTTTTTAGAGAAATACTGCGGCGGCGGTTGCAAACCATCCGTCACTTCTTTAATAAATTCAGCCTTCGTCATATCCGCCCGAAGCGCGTAATTAAACTTTTTCTGGTTGCCCAATAAATCAAACGTCTCACTCGACATGTTTTTGCCACAAGCCGAACCCGCACCATGCGCAGGATAAACGATTACATCATCGGGCAATGGCATAATTTTATTCCGTAAAGAGTCAAAAAGCCAACCTGCCAAATCTTCTTTGGTCAAACTACCGCGTTTTTGCGCCAAATCGGGTCTGCCAACATCCCCTATAAATAAAGTGTCGCCTGTGAAAATCGCATGTGGTTTTCCATTTTCATCCCTCAAAAGATACGTCGTACTTTCAGGCGTATGTCCTGGTGTGTGCAATACTTCAATCGTCACTTTGCCGAGTTTGAAAACTTGCCCATCGGTTGCGCAAAGTTTTTCATAGGTCGTATCCGCATCGGGTCCGTAAACGATCTTTGCACCTGTTTTTTTCGCCAAATCCAAATGCCCCGATACAAAATCCGCATGAAAATGCGTCTCAAAAATGTATTTGATGGTTGCTTGAGCGTTATTCGCCTTTTTGAGATACGGATCCGTTTCCCGCAAAGGGTCAATGATGGCAACTTCGCCATCACTTTCGATGAAATACGCCCCTTGTGCAAGGCAACCCGTGTATAATTGTTCGACCTTCATTGAAATAATTGTTTGAAATTGAATAAATATGACATCTTCGTTAACAGCCACAAAGATAAATAAGTTTATGAAAATATGAAAGAATGTTCATATTTTTTTATATTTTTTCATTTTTGTTATTTATACATTTGTTTATGAAAATATATTCATACATTTGTGCAATCATATTTTAAAAAATTTATGGCTCATTAAAAATTTTATTTTGAATTATGGCAACTCATCATCAAATTGTATTTGTTGGCGGCGGTAATGCAGGGTTATCTGCGGTGAACTACGCGCTTCGCTTGAATGGTAAATTGGATACGGCTTTGGTCGAACCGTCTGAAAAGCATTATTATCAACCTGCATGGACTTTGGTAGGCGGCGGCGCATTCGATATCAATGATACCGTGCGCAATGAAGCGGAATTTATTTCGCCGAAAACAAAATGGATTAAAGAAAAATGCGCTTCGTTTCAACCTGATTTAAATCAAATTACGCTTGGCAATGGCGAAAAAATCACTTATGATTATTTGGTCGTTACACCAGGTATTCAATTAGATTGGCACAAAGTGAAAGGTTTGGCGGGCAATGTCGGTAAAAATGGCATTTGTAGTAACTATTCGTTTGAAACCGCGCCTTACACGTATGAATGCGTTAAAAATTTACGAGGTGGCAAAGCGATTTTTCATAATCCGAATACGCCCGTAAAATGTGGCGGTGCGCCGCATAAAATCATGTATTTGGCATCTGATTTTTGGCGCAAAAATGAGGTTTTGAATGAAACACAAGTGCATTATTATTCAGGCATGGGAGCGATTTTCGCCGTAAAAAAATATGCAGATACTTTATTGCAAGTCATTGATAGATATGGTATTAAGACTCATTTTTTTCATAATATGATTGAAATTAATGCCGACAAAAAAGAAGCTACTTTTGATGTTTATAAAGATGGGAAAGTCGTGGATCGCGTGGTGGATTCTTATGATATGATACACGTTACGCCGCCACAATCCGCGCCTGATTTTATCAAAAACAGTCCGTTATCGGTGAAAGAGGGTCCGTTTGGTTGGATTGATGTGGACAAATTTACGATGCAGCATAATCGTTATAAAAATATTTTCTCCTGCGGGGACGCGAGCAGCTTGCCAACTTCTAAGACAGGTGCTGCCATTCGCAAACAAGTTCCTGCGATGGTTAAAAACTTGTTGTCCATGATTGATACGGGCAAAATTGGAAGCGAACAATATGGTGGTTACACGTCTTGTCCGTTGGTGACGGGTTATGGAAAATTGGTATTAGCGGAGTTTGATTATAATAATGTGCCAATGGAAACCTTTCCATTCGACCAATCGAAAGAGCGTTATTCCATGTATTTTTTGAAAAAACAGGTTTTACCCCGTTTGTATTTTGGTCAAATTTTGCACGGCAGAGCGCAAGGTTAATTGAATCTTAATGATTTATAAATATTTTAGATTAAAGTTGAAACGCAGATCAGAGTATCTGCGTTTTTTTTCCTCCAATTAACCCAATTATTTATATTAAAATTATTTTTTATATACTTCAAATTTGTGTATCGGAAAATGGGGGCTAATTTAGTGAAAATCTCGTGGAACGGTTGAAGGTCTGCTTTCAGTTCGGTCGGTAATAATATTTAAAAAACTACCGAGAACAAGGGCACTGCCGACAGCCCACCCGCGCAAACCCAACGCAAAGGCTCGACGTGGGTGGGTTGCGTCAGTGCAATCGTTGTCGGTAATTTTTTATATATACATAATATTCAACTGGCTCCTTTTCAATAAGTTGCGTTTGAATTAGAGATTTTCATGGTGGTTCAGTTGGATTTGTACGAATAAAATTCGGGGCAAGAATTTTACAAAAATCACTTATCGGAAACGAAGTATAGGGCAAATAGGTCCTACAAAAATTTATAAATAAACAAATTTTTTATAACACAAAACATACATGCTCGAAAGGTATTAACCCATAATTTAAGTTTACCTTACAAGAACATTACTAACAATTAACCTAAAAACAAACCATAACAACAAGATGCTTTTCAATGATTCTTAGTCGTATCTCAAAACGGATTTGCTTCTGAATAGAGGCATTCTGTATCGTTGTTCATTTACAATTAAACATTTAACTAATGCTAACTCTTACTTTAATTCACAAAACCATGTCAAGGATTTTTAAAAAAAAATTAACCAACTTGAAAGGATTCACACCCTCATTTCCCTAAAAGCCACAGGTACTCCAAGCGAATTAGCGAAAAAAATGGCTACCTCTGAACGTACTGTATAGCTCATAAACCATTATCAAATATTATCAAATGGCTTTTTTATAAGGCATGACCCTTATTGGGTGAACTACGGCACCCTCTATCCCATAACCATCAA
>JBEEMZ010000370.1:0-3998 GCA_041192405.1 Bacteroidota bacterium
AAATTCTGCATATATAGATGGTAAAGAAATGAAACTTGGTAATTTGATGTTTATAAATGGTGTTTCCAAAGAAACGACAGAATTACTGATTGAAGTTCAAAAATTGAGGGCTGAAAAGGAAGGATTTATCAAAGAAGTGACGCACCTCAAAAAAATTATTGATTTGTTGGAGAAGAAATAAAAAAATGGTGATTCATAAGAAAATCGCCCTTTTTGCTTTGAAAAATGACGATTGAATCTAATCTGAACTAAAAAAGATTATTTTTGTTTCTTTTGTTTCTTGAGCCACCTAAAATGAGCTAAAAGATGCTAAAAATACCTTATGGATTAGCCAATTATCGGAATCTTATCAAATATCATCAGCTCAATACTTAAATTCATTGATTCCATTGCGCTAATAATTATCTTGACAAATCGTTTATGAAAATCTTCACAAAAGTTATATCTTTGAGCGCAATTTTTTAAGAATCTAAATGCGAATTTTCTCCCGAATTTGACGAATTTTCACTAATTTTTTGTAAAAATTAGTGAAAATTCGTCAAATTCGGGAGAAAATTCGCGCTGACGCAACCTAAATCCTTATTTATGCGAGTTTATTTTGATAATGCTGCCACTACGCCACTCTCGGAAGCGGTGTTGGAAGTGATGATGGATTGTATGAAACGCAATTTTGGCAATCCATCTGCGATTCATGCGGAAGGCAGAATTGCAAGAGCAGCTATTGAGCAAGCGCGAAAAACCGTTGCAAAATGTCTTCATGCGTCTGTTGGCGAGATTTTTTTTACTTCGGGCGGAACGGAATCTAATAATATGGTGTTAAAAAACACGGTGCGCGATTTGGGTGTACAACGGATTATTAGTTCGCCGTTAGAACATCATTGCGTCGGGCACACCTTGGAAGCGGTGCAGCAAAATCAAAATACGCTTATCGAATATGTGCGTGTGAATGAAAAAGGGCAGGTTGATTTAGCACATTTGAAAGAATTATTGGTTCAAAAAGCGGGTAAAACATTGGTTTCACTCATGCACGCGAACAATGAAATCGGAACGATGCTGGATTTAGATGAAGTTGCCGCATTATGTCATCAACATAACGCGCTTTTTCATTCGGATACGGTGCAAACGGTTGGTCATTTTCCAATCAATGTTTCCAAAACCAAAATTCATTTTTTAGCGGGCGCGGCGCATAAATTTCATGGACCAAAAGGCGTTGGATTTGTCTATATCAATTCAGAGCATATGATCAAACCATATATTGACGGTGGTTCACAAGAGCGTAATATGCGCGGTGGTACTGAAAATGTTTATGGAATTGTTGGCATGGCGAAGGCTCTTGAAGTATATCTTAATAATTTGGATTCAATTAAAAATAAAATTTTATTATTGCGTAATCAATTGAAAAACAAGATATTAGATAATTTTGAAGACATTCAATTGAATGGAGATGTGGATGGAAAATCGCTTTATACGGTATTAAGCGTGTCCTTTCCACCTTCTCGGAAATCGGAATTGTTGTTATTTAATTTGGATATGGCGGGGATTAGTGCGTCAGGCGGGAGTGCGTGTAGTTCGGGCGTAGAGGGCGGTTCGCACGTTTTGACTGCAATTCATTCAGATCCTGATAGGAAAACGATTCGTTTTTCGCTTTCGCATTACAATACGGAAGCCGAAGTAGATTATGTCATTGAAAAATTAAGAAATATGGTTGTTGCAAAAAAAATATTTAAATAAAACCATCATTAAAATCATGCAATCTATGTCAATCTCTGAAAATAATCCTGCAAGTACGCCTCAGATGGAGCCAAAAATGGAACAACCTGTAGCGGCTGCCTCTAACAAAGGTCGGATTGCCGTCCTTTTATTGTTAGGCATGGTTTTTTTGGGTGCGGAATGGTATATTTTAGAAACAATGTTTGACGATTCTAAGCCGAAGTCGGCTCGTATCGCGGCAAAACAAGGTGTCAGCAGCTCTGGTTTTTTTCAATGCCGCCCCAGTTTAACGGGAAACCAAAATGGGAATGATCCGAATGGGAATCCTACGACGGCTACAACATCGCCCGTAACTCCACCACCACCTGCTCAAAAAGTGTTGCATAATAATGCTGAATACGATGTTTTTGTGGTTCCGATGCACAAAAATAAGGTGAAATTATATTGGAATGATGATCAAGGATTTCCGTTGCGGAATTTTCAAGCATTGAAAGATTTTTTAGAAAATGGCAATCAACAATTAGTTTTTGCTATGAATGCGGGCATGTACGCGCCGCCACCTCAAAATACACCTGTCGGATTATATGTGGAAGCGGGAACGACTTTGATACCGTTAGCGCGCCGCGATACAGGTTATGGCAATTTTTATATGCAACCGAATGGTGTTTTTGCCTTGAACGATACGGCAGCTATCGTATGTGAGAAAAATGCTTATGAAAGTTTGAATATGCGTGTAACGTATGCGACGCAATCGGGTCCGATGTTAGTCATTAATGGGCAGTTACATCCTGCTTTTAAACCCGCTTCGACAAGTTTGTATATTAGAAATGGTGTTGGTGTGACGGCAGATAAAAAAATCGTGTTTGCCATTTCCAATGTGCCCGTCAATTTTTACGATTTTGCAACGCTCTTTAAAGAAAAATTCAATTGTACCAATGCGCTATATTTGGATGGCGCGATTTCCAAAATGTATCTGCCGCAAGCGAATCGTTTACAATTAGATGGCGAATTAGGTCCGATGATTGCGATTCCGCACCCTTTACAAAAATAAATAATGCGAACAGATAGGGACACAGTATCTTAAAATCTATGTTGCCTATGTTCCTATGTGTTTGCAAAAATCACAAGTCGTTGATTATGAACCTTTTGCTCAAACAAGACCTTATAAGTCTAATTCTACTCTTATTGATTGAATTAGGCATTGTTTTCTTTATTGTTTGGAAACAACTGCAAGCGTCCAGGGAAACGCGCCGTAAAATTGATGGTTTCAAAGACATCATTCCAGAAGAAACCAAATTGGAATTGCATGAAACCCATTTATTAATACGGGATTTGAAGGTGCAAAAACCAACCGATATTTTGCGGGATTTGCCCGCTTATCAAGATAAAAAAGGAGAAGGTATATCGGTTTCCTTAATTCGAGCGAACGATCATTTGAATGTTCATTTTGATAAGATATTAAAATCTTTAAATACGTATCTCCTTAAAAATAAAGGAAGTGCAGCTGATTTTCATTTAGTGAAAGATGTCGTGGAACGCCACTTGGACGCAGAAGATAATGACATTAATATCTCTTTGCCAACGCCCTTGTATTTGGGTTTATTGGGCACAATGTTAGGCGTTGTGGTGGGTGTTTTGTTTTTTCTACCGAGTTTGGTGACAAGTCAAAATGATACAAGTGCCAATTTGTCAGGTGGGATTATTAAAATTTTATTGGGCGTTGTTGCGTCTATGAGTGCGAGTGCTTTTGGACTTTGGTTGACGGTTCAAAACTCAACAGTGCATTATAAAGGTGCGAAAACATTGGTTGAAAGTCGTAAAAATAGCTTTTATACGTTCATTCAAACCGAATTATTACCTGTTTTGAATCAAAATATTAATTCAAGTCTGCATTCGTTGCAATTGAATTTGGGGCAGTTTAACCAACAATTTACTCAAAATATTGGAGAATTAGGCAAGTTAATGGGGCGGAATTATGATGCATTAATGGCGCAAGACAGTACTTTGAAACAACTTAACTCTATGGATTTGAATACTTTAGCAACGGTGAATGCACAAGTTTTTGCAGAATTGCGCGGTTCGGTGGGTTCGTTGGATAAGTTTAATCAATATTTGTATCAATTGAATGATTTTGTGGCGATGTCTGCGCAATTGAATACACAAGTGAATGAATTATTGGGTAGAACCCAACAAGTTGGGGCGGTTGCTAATAAAATTTCAAACAATTTAGATAAAAATGAAAAATTAACCAACTTTTTAATGGAACATTTTGCTGAATTGGAAGATAG
>JBEEMZ010000371.1:0-3998 GCA_041192405.1 Bacteroidota bacterium
CTCTAATCAGTTCGATAAAAGGCGTTTCCGCTTTCATCGTACCTGTGATGGAAGGCATGCCGTCTTTGAACCATTGGATAAAACTCGGAATATACGTTATCCAATAAATGCTCAAACCACCCAAAATCGCTAAAATAATGGGTGGATAATATTTTTTTTGATGGCTTAAAATGCAGACCGCAGCAACTGCGCCATAAATGGGTATCCAGATATATGGATCTGGGTCGTTATATTGCACAGCAGCAAAAAGGATGAAAATGATGGCTAAAATAAGATGAATACTGATTCGCATGATTGATTTGTAAATGGTTGCAAAAAAGAAAGTTTTAATATGAAGCGAAGTTATGATGAATTGTTGTTTACACAAAATTTTTTTGGATGGTTTCTTAATTGAATCCTCTGTTAAAGCCGTTTTTTTATATAATTTTGATTATTTTGTAGTGAAAATTTCAAATAATTAAAAATAAATTTTAAATGATTAAATTAAGATTTAAAATTAGTAAATAATTTAAAATTAGTTTTATCAAAAAATTTAACAAGTTTAACAAATTTATACGTTTTAGAGTTTTAAAGTTAGCTACGAATTATACGAATTTTCACAAATGGATTCGTGTAATTCATAGCTAACTTTTTTAATATTCAAAATCAAAACCATTAAAATGAATAAAATTTTATTATTTGTATGTCTTTTTTTGACAAATCATCTATTATCTGCCCAAACTGCCGAACATGAAAAAGGCACTTTATTGATACAATTTATTGATTATCAATCACCTACGATTTTGCAAAAAGATTTTCCAATGATTCGATTGGGGGCGCAAATTTCTAAACCTGTTGGTATTTGGTCGGTTCATTTCGACGCTTCTAAATATGATGAACAAAATTTATTGAAACAGGTTAGGCAACATTCAAGTGTCCTCGCTGCGCAATTCAATTACTTTGTAGATTTTCGGGCAACGATTCCGAATGATGCGCTTTTTGCGAATCAATGGCATTTGCGCAATACGGGCGCGAATAATGGACTTGTGGATGCCGATATAAAAGCAACTTTGGCTTGGGACATCACAAAAGGCGGTTTGACAACCGATGGCGATACCATTGTGGTTGCCGTCGTAGATCAAGGGATGCAAGTGACGCATCCCGATTTGCAACAAAATATTTGGGTCAATCGCGGCGAAATCCCAAATAATGCCATTGATGATGACCAAAATGGTTACATAGATGATTATTATGGTTGGAATTCAGCCACTGGAACGGGCGATGTGGATAATAATAATATACATGGAACGCAAGTTGCGGGTGTTATTGGCGCAACGGGCAACAATCAACAAGGCGTTTCAGGCGTAAATTGGAATGTAAAAGTGATGAATTTGGTGACTGGCGGTACAGATGCAAATATTATTGCCGCTTATGCTTACGCATTGGAAATGCGGCAACAGTATCAGCAAAGTAATGGACGACGTGGTGCATTTGTCGTTGTGACGAATTCTTCCTTTGGTCGCTCGAATGCTTCGCCGACGGATGCGCCGTTATGGTGCAATTTTTACGATGCGCTTGGTCGAGCAGGCATTTTAAATGTTGCGGCAACCGCAAATAGCAATATTAATGTAGATTCGCTACCCGATTTACCATCTCAATGCCTAAGTGATTATCTTTTAATGGTCACTTCCACGACAAATAGAGATGTTCGGAATACAAATATTTCTAATGGAACGGCTTATGGTGTGAACAATATTGATGTTGCCGCGCCTGGTGTTAATATTTATAGCACTGCTTCGGGAAATGGTTACACGCAAAGTACAGGAACTTCTTTTGCCGCGCCGATTGTAACAGGCATTGCAGCACTTGCTTATGCTACGCCGTGTTCTGATTTTATTCATTTTGCCAAAAATAATCCCGCACAAGGTGCTTTGTTATTGAAAGATTTTATCATGCGTGGGACGGATTTGTTGCCCCATTTGCGCAATACGACCCGTTCGGGTGGGCGCGTCAATGCGTATAAAACATTGACAAATGTTTTAAATTATTGCCCTAATTGCAGTCAATCGTCCGCAATACGCTTTACTGAAATCAATACTACAAATGCGCAACTCACTTGGAATCGTCCTAACAATGCTACTACAACCGATATTCGTTATCGGATTCAAAATACAGGTCAATGGATTCAATTAACGAATGTTAATGTGCCTTATGGTTTTCAAAATTTGGCTGCTTGTACTCAGTATGAAGTGGAAATTCAAAATCATTGCACCGATTCACTCAGCCGTTCAACGGTGATTTTCTTTAAAACAGATGGTTGTTGTGAACCGCCGCGCACTATTTCAACGCAAACCACTCAAAATCAATTGATTGCAAAATGGTCAAAAGTGACTGCGGCACAATCTTATCAAGTTTGCGTGAAAGAAGTGGGAACAGTAAATTGCGTTTTTCAAAATAATCGTTTTAATGATACTTCATTGATTATCAATAATTTACAAAAATGTAAAAGTTATAACCTTTCTATTAAAACGAATTGTCCGAATGCGCAGACTTCTTTGGATACGATTATCACGTTTCTAACAAAAGGTTGTGGCGCGTGTACCGAAACGCCTTATTGCCCAACTTTTAGCACGAATACGGCTTCTGAATGGATTGATACCTTTGAAATTGCCAATTATATTAAATATTCTGGCAATAACAATGGTTATGTACAATACACGAATACAGGCGTAGAATTACAAGCTGGACGCACTTATCCGATTGGAATTGTTCCTGGCTGGCAAAACAATTTGTTTTATTTTGAATACCCACGTGTTTGGTTGGATTATAATCAAGATGGCGATTTTGAGGATGTCGGTGAATTGATTTGGGATGCGGGTCGAATTATTGCAAAAGCGAATGGGACTTTTACGATTCCGAATGATGCGGTTGGAGGATTGACGCGCTTACGAGTTTCGATGAAATATGTGGGTCAAACGGGTGTTGCGCCGACTCCGTGCGAGCGCGTAAGCGGTGGAGAAATTGAAGATTATTGTATTTTTATCAAAAACCCCTCTCCTACTCTATCCATTGATTTTGCCAAAGGCGATATAATTGTTTATCCAAATCCTTTTGACAACTATTTTATTTTACAAAACAAAAATTTACAAAATAAGATTTTAAGTTATCAATTATTGGATTATATGGGGCGTGTTTATTATCAAAAAAAGGTTTATGAGAATGAATTTCAAATTGAAGGTTTACATAATTTGCCCGAAGGTTTTTTTATGCTCAAAATAGAAACCGAAAAAGGTGTTATTATTAAAAAAGTGTTGAAAATGTTTTAGATATTTGATTTTTGTCATTCCGCAGGAATATGAGTTTCCTACGGAATGACAAAACTGCATCAACCTAACTCTAACTTTTGCTATATAATTTTGATAAAAAATCAAATTTTTGCTTCATTGGCACCTTCAACGGATATTTTTTGAAAACATAGATGCCTACCCCTCCTAAAATAAGAAAAACAATCCAACCTATATTGGAATCAACAGGCACAGGATTGGTATCGCCAATCATTGTTAACGGAGCCCAAAAACAAGGTGCTGTCATAGACCTATCTTTTTTCAGATGCCGCTCCCGATAAGACCGTTTTGCCTTTTGCAACGCCACATCTTTCGACATGCCTTTGTTGATATTTTCCAGAAACACAATCATAATTTCATTGGCAGGGCGCACTTCCACATCGGATAAAGTCACAATCAAACTTTTAGAACCTGATGCCGCAAAAGCTCTTGATAACGAAATAATACCTTCTCCTTTTTGCACTTGACCTTTTGCCGTTTGGCAGGCACCCAATAAAATTAATTCGTTCCCGTCCAATTGCATGGAAGCAATCTCACTTATCGCCAATAATTCGGTCGAAGTATCATTTTTAACGAAAGTTAAGCCAGAATGAGCAAGATTTTTGTCATCAAACCGACCGTGCACGGATAAAATAAGAATTTCAAAATTTTTCGCGTTGTTTAAAAAATCACTTT
>JBEEMZ010000372.1:0-3988 GCA_041192405.1 Bacteroidota bacterium
TGCATTAGGTTTATTTTTAGGAAGTTTAGTCGTGGTTGTTAGAAAAATATTTGTGGACGCGCTCGCATAAAAGCATGTTATTAAAAAATAAGTTAACTCAAAGCATTTTAAACTGGTTCACTAAAAATAAAGCTACAAACAATGAACTTTCAAAAATATTAATTAATAATATATTAATTCTCGGGCTTATCAAGCCTTTAAATATTATTTTAAATTTTGCTACATTCACGCTTTGCATAAAAATGGTTTTGAAAGCGGATTATGGCTTGTTTTTAACGGTGAATAGTTTTGTGAGTTGGTTTTCGATATTTGATTTAGGGATAGGGAATGGTTTAAGAAATCATTTAACGCTCGCTATTGAACAGAAAGATGATTTGAAAGCTCAAAAATTAGTGAGTACAGCTTATTATTATATAGGATTAATATTTACGGGTTTACTATTAGTATTCTGTCTGGTGGCACCTTTCACGGATTGGGAGCAACTTTTTAATACAAAACATCCGAGTATTTTAATATTGGTACTTATTACAACCATTAGTTTTGTATTGAGAGGTATTTTGCAATTGGTTTTTACGGTACTTCTGGCGTACCAATCCTCTGGATTGGTGGAAGGACTTAATGTTTTAGGACAATTAATACAATTTGTAATATTAGCAATTGTTTATTGGGGTGGTTTTCAAGCCTATTTTGGCATTGTGGCAGTATCATTTGTAATGAGTTTTGTACCCATTTTGGTGTTAATCGGTGTGCATTTAGTTGGTTTCCATCAAAAAAAATGGATGATGCCTAATTGGGCGCGGATTGATAAGAATTGTTTTAGCGATATTTTTCGACTTGGATTTAAATTTTTTTGGATTCAAATAGCGGCATTAATCATTTATTCAATGAATAACTTTGCCATTAATAAATGGTTTACTGCTGCATTAGTTACTGAATACAATATTGCCTTTAAATATTATACGATTTCAGCCACAGGAATCGGTATTTTATTGACCCCTTATTGGTCTATTCTGACAAAAGCAGCAGCACAAGATAATTTTCAATGGATTCATAATTTATATTCTAAAACAGTTTGGATTTGGCTTGGTGTTTCGATTTTATCTATTTTGCAATATAGTTTATCCCACTGGGTTTATCACATTTGGTTAGGAGATACGATTCATATTTCTGAAAGTTTAAATTTTGCTTGTTTTATATACAGTATCGTGTTTAATTGGAACACCATTCAATCTACTTTTTTGAATGGTATTGGGAAGATTCGACTTCAATTATATTTAGCCTCGTTTGCAACGTTAATATTTTATCCTTTAGCTGTTTATCTGTCTCAAGAGTGGCAAGCGGCTGGTATTATATGGGCAACTTGTGTGTGTATGATGTTAGGTACTGTCATCTATCCAATACAATTATATAAATTAATGCGAGAATCCACTTCATCGGTGCGTACGATTTGGAACACTTGATATCAGAAATAAATCGGTAATAGATGAAAGTATTGAATATATCTGCGGCACACCCGTATAAAACGGCGGGTATTGTGGTCGCGGATTGCCATCAAATGTTGAGGGATCATCAATACGAATCTAAAATATTGACGATTTACGCACCCGAAAGTAATGATAAAAATGTGATTTCATATCAAAATTTTTTTGAAAATCGATTTGAATCGTATTCGAACCGATTTTTAGGAAAATTTTTTCCTAAAACGTATAATACAGTTTACTATTATGAGGGCAGTGATGAGACTATTCCAAAATATAATACAAAATCCATCATTCGACGACTCAATGGTTTTCAACCCGATGTTATTATTGTTTACTTTATATATGGTTTTGTAAATATTCAAAATATTTATGAGCTGTCGAAGTATTGGAATGTACCTGTTTTTTGGTACTTAATGGATATGAGAGCGATGACAGGGGGCTGTGCTTATACTTGGGCGTGTGAAGGGTATCAAAATCAATGTGGCAAATGTCCTGCGATTGCCTCAACGGAAGCAAATGATATTACTGCTAAAAATTTGGCTTATGCCAAAAATTTAGTAGCTCAAATGGATCTTACGTTGATTATTGCTTCTGAACAATTGCGCTTAGAGGCTTCTAAAAGTAGCCTTTTTCGAGATAAAAAGTTTTATAAAATATTTTGTCCTATCAATGACGCTATTTTTAATAGCGAACAATATGATAGACCTGCCTTGAAAGTAAAGTATAAGAGTGTTAGTAATAAACGCACTTTATTGATAGGTGCTGTTTCTTTGAAAGAAAAGAGAAAAGGTTTTCACTTATTATTAGGTGCCTTAGAAAAATTAATAAAAGAGCAAGATGTAAATGTAGAATTGCTCGTTGCAGGACATGTTTCAGAAGTACTAAAAGCCACTTTACAATCTTTTGTGCCAAAAGTGACAATAAATTATTTAGGTTATTTGAATTATAATCAATTAGCTGAAGTTTTTAATATTACAGACGCATTTATCTCTACTTCTGTGATGGATTCGGGTCCTATGATGATTAATCAATCTATTTTATGCGGAACTCCTGTTATTGCATTTGACATCGGGATTGCGAAAGATTTAGTGGTCTCTGGTAAAACGGGTTATAAAATGGATGAAATCAATGAAAATGCTCTTTTTCAAGCGATTTTAGATTTTTTGAAACTTTCTGAAGGTGCTGTACAACAACTTAGACGCAATTGTATTGAATTAGGCAAGCAAGAATTGACTTCAAAAGTGATTGGAGATAAAATAGATAAAATGCTAAGGTCAAACCTGCAAAATGTATCAAAATAAATATAATCCATTATCTTGGATTCGGGGGCAAGAAAAAGGACATGTATTGATAGGGGAAGATTGTTGGATCGGTCCATTTACGGTTATTGATGGAGAATATGATATAGTTCAATTGGGAAAAGGTGTGAATGTTTCGTCAGGTGCGCAAATCGTTACACATGATACGGTTAAAAGATGTTTAACAGGACGTGTTTTCGATAAAATCGAACATGCGCCGACTTTAATTGAAAATAATGTTTATATTGGTACGCAAGCCGTGATTTTGATGGGTTGTATTATCGGACACCATTCCATTATTGCCGCAGGAACTATTGTGAGAGAGCACACAAAAATTCCACCATATAGTTTAGTCGCAGGCGTTCCTGGAGTTGTGAAGCGCAATATTCAATCAGAATATGAACGATGGTTAAAAGAAGCCAGTCATTAAATGAAAATATCTATACCGTTTAATAAACCTTTTTTAACAGGTAAAGAAGTTCATTACATCTATCAAGCAGTTCAGTCGGGAAAAATTTCAGGCGACGGTTTGTTTACGAAGAAATGTCATGATTTTTTTGAGAAACGTTATCATTTTAAAAAAGCATTATTAACGACTTCGTGTACGGATGCTTTGGAAATGGCGGCGATATTAATCAATATTCAGCCTGGAGACGAGGTAATCATGCCGTCTTACACGTTTGTATCAACGGCAAATGCGTTTGTGCTACGGGGCGCGAAAATTATTTTTGCGGATTCTATGCGAAATCATCCTAATATGGATGCTGATAGTTTAGAATCGTTGATAACATCGCGTACAAAAGCGATTGTACCTGTTCATTACGCGGGTGTGGCGTGTGATATGGATAAAATAATGGCATTAGCAACTAAATACAATTTGTATGTAATTGAAGATGCTGCACAAGCGATAGACAGTTTTTATAAAGGCAAACCCTTAGGCAGTATAGGTCATTTAGCCGCTTTTAGTTTCCACGAGACGAAAAATATTATTAGTGGCGAAGGTGGTATGTTAGCGATTAATGATGAAACATTTATAGAACGGGCAGAGATTATCCGAGAAAAAGGCACGAATAGAAGTAAGTTTTTCAGAGGTGAAATTGATAAATATGGGTGGGTTGATATCGGGTCGTCCTATTTGCCTTCGGATATGATAGCAGCGTTTTTATATGCTCAATTAGAGAATTTAGAAGTCATTCAGGCGAAAAGAAA
>JBEEMZ010000373.1:0-3986 GCA_041192405.1 Bacteroidota bacterium
GTATGCAAATGCCTTACAATCCTTTGAATGGAGCGAATTTTAAATTATTACGGTTCAATGTTGGCGCGAGAACGGCAAATCCTATCTTGCAAATTCCGAATACGTTGGTAACGGTTACGCCTTTTACGGTATCGCAAGCGATGGAATCACGTACTTTGACCTTTTCAGGCACGTCTCCCATGCAAATGGACGGTATATTTTTTATCAATAACAAAGTTTTTGATATGAATCGGATTGACTATCGAGTGCCTTTGAATAATGTCGAAATCTGGACGCTTCAAAGTACGACTCCGATGGCGGCGCATCCGTTCCATTTGCATGGCAATACCTTTTACATCCTTGATAGAAATGGCGTTCCGCCACCTGCTCACGAGCGCGGACGGAAAGATGTGGTACTCGTCCTGCCGCAGGAAAGGGTTCGCGTGATTACGAAATATGAAGATTTTGCAAGTGCTACGCCTTATATGTTTCATTGTCATATCTTGATGCACGAAGATGATGGTATGATGGGTCAATTCGTAGTTGGTAATCTTTCGGGGATACATGACCATAATCCTGCCTTAGCGGATTTAGTGCGGGTTTATCCCAATCCATCCGATGGGAAGGCTTTAACGATTGATATGACCGATAAAACAAACCCGATTTTGGGTGTTAAAATTTTCAATTCAATTGGACAACTCATTGATAATCAACTTATTGATGTTCCAAATACATTTATAACGTTCCAAAATTTAGCGTTGCCGAACGGTCAATACTTGCTCAATATTGCTACTCAAAATGGTCATTTAACTAAAAAAATAACGATCAATCATTAATTAAAACCATCAGTTTCGGGTATTTTGCCCGAAACTGTTTTATTCATTAATTTTTATATTTAAACAATGAAAAAAGGATTGTTTTTATTCGCTTTAACAACGGCTGCCCTTTTCACAAGTTGTAGTATGGCAAATCCAACAGCTTGCTCCGTCGTGCCAACTACTGGTAAAATAGGCACAAGCGTTACGTTTTCGAGTTGCTCTACGAGTGCGCACCATGAAGAATGGGATTTTGGCGATGCAGCTACCACAACAGGTACCGCCGTCACTCATGCGTACAACACCGCAGGTAGTTACACGGTTAAGTTGACAGCTTTGAATGAAGCTAAGACAAAATCCGATGTCGTTACAAAGACGATTGTAATTTCTCAGTAGTTGGCATGATTCAATGATTCGGTAAGTCCAGAACGCATACCCGAGTCGCAATATTCGGGTTGCGTTCTATCTGTTTCATTGAAATCATTATCAGTGCATTCGTTTAAATTAAATTTAAAAATGATACGACCATATCAATTAACGGGTTTGACTTGTGATAATTGTGTTACAAAAATTAAATTACTACTTTCGCAAGTCGCTGATATTCAATCTATTGAGATAAATGAGCAACGAATGGAAGCGGCTATTACAATGGGAAAACCCATTCCAATTCAGGCGTTCAAAAACGCGCTGAAAGCATATCCTAAATACGGTATTGAAGAAAAATTCAAGTTGATCAAAACAAATGAGTTTGAAACTGAAGAAAAGTCATGGTTAGCCACTTATAAGCCGCTTCTGCTGCTTTTTGCTTACGTCACAGGCATTGCTTTTTGGACAGCTTGGCAGCAAAACGGATTTAATGGAATGGCATTGATGCGCTTTTTCATGGCAGGTTTTTTTCTCTCATTCTCGTTTTTCAAGTTGCTTGATTTGGCAGGTTTCGCGGATAGTTACAGCAATTATGATCTTTTAGCAAAACGCTGGTATCATTACGGGTTCATTTACCCCTTCCTTGAATTAGGTTTAGGTGTCGCGTATCTCATTGATTTTCAACCTTTTGTAACCAATATTGTGACTCTAATGGTCATGGGATTTAGTAGTATTGGTGTTTTGCAAAGTGTTTTGAATAAACAAACGATTCAATGTGCTTGTCTTGGTGCTGTTTTTAAGTTGCCAATGAGTACGATTACCGTTTTAGAAGACGTATTAATGATGGTTATGGCTCTTGTGATGCTATACTTTATGGTTTAATTTTTTTAATTATTAAAATTGTTTCAAATGAAAAATTTAATTTCGGCTATCGCTATCGCCTTTTTAGGCTTGACGGCTTGTGGTACAGACCATTCCAAGCATCAACATGGAGACCATGCAACGGACAAAGCGACTGCGCCCAAAACGGAGACTCCTGCTGCGCCAACCGTAACGGCTCCTGCAGCAACCGCCCCTCCTGCGGCAACCGCGCCCGCAGTACATGAACATGTATATGCTTGTTCCATGCACCCAGAGGTGAAAGGCAAAAAAGGTGACAAGTGTTCTAAATGCGGTATGCTGCTCGAACATAGTAAATAATTAATTCACCTACTTTATGTTGAAAGTCAATATATTATATTACTTTATTCGTAAAAACTGATTTTTTGATGACAGGTTGTTGGGAAATTTATTTCCCAACAACTATGTTTTTAACGAATTTGATGACAAGTGAAATGAAATTTTTAAAATGGCTTTTCAAAAAAATATTTAATAGTATTTTTTATTTAATTACTAAATTTTTAAAATTATGAAAAAATTATTGTTTATTAATCTTTTATGCTTGTTATATTTACCAATACAAGCACAAAAACCTGTTTTAAGCACTGAAGCAGCTTTTAGGCAACAATTTGGTAGTAGTGAAATCTCAATTGGGTATGCACGTCCGTCGGCGCGAGGTCGTCAAATTTTTGGTGGCGTTGTGCCTTTTGATAGCCTTTGGCGTACAGGCGCGAATGATTGCACGACTTTGAAATTCAAAGCAGACGTAATCATTGGCGATAAAAAAATGCCCGCAGGTAAATACGCGCTTTTCACGATTCCGAATAAAGACGAATGGACGATTATTCTCAATGCTGATTCCGCCTTACATGGCACACGAGGTTATAATATGAGCAGAGATTTGCATCGGTTTAAGGTGAAACCAGTGAAATCGGAGCGTTTTTATGAAACCTTTACCATTGAAATCAATGATTTTACACCACAAGGTGCAGCCTTTTTGAATTTGATTTGGGAAAATACAGTAATTAAAATTTTGTTGGAAAGCCCAATTTCTGAACAAACTGCTGAATCGAAACCCATCGTTACGCCTGAACCCAAAGTAGCGCAAACCGTTCCTGCTGCACCTGTTGAAATACAGAAGGCTGATTTAAAAGTGCAATTTGCACCTATTTTTGCAACATATTACGATTTAAAAAATGCGTTAGTAGCTGATAATGCGAAACTTGCGGCTGAAAAAGGGAGATTTTTGAAAAAGGCATTGAGCGATTTAGACACTAAAAATTGGACAATTCAACAACGAAATGTTTATGATGCAAAGGCAAAAAAAATGGAAGTTGATGCAGAACACATTGGCGATAATGCCAATAAAATAGACCATCAAAGAGAACATTTTGAAAACCTTTCTAAAAATTTGTTCGAAATCGCTAAATCGTTGAAAATCAATACGGAACCTGTGTATTGGCAATTTTGCCCGATGGCAAATGAAGGTAAAGGCGCGTATTGGTTGAGCAAGGAAAATAAAGTTAAAAATCCTTATTTTGGAAAATCAATGTTGACTTGCGGCAGCGTCAAGGAAACATTGAAATAGTGATGGTCTGAATTAGGATTTTTAAGATTTATAAGATTTTTAAAGGATTGATTTTGAAGGATTTAGAATCCTAAAAATCAATCCTTTAAAATCCTAAAAATCTTAAAAAATCCTACTTCAAAAAGTTTAAAAATTAGTTAATGACACCTATTTGGAATTATCGGATTCGCCGCATGCATCGCTATTTAGGCGTGTTGCTCGGCATTCAATTTTTTATGTGGACGATTGGCGGCTTATATTTCAGTTGGTCAAACATGGACGACGTTCATGGAGACCCGCAAAAAAAAGCTGCCGCACAATATAAAGCAGATTTATCATTCGTATCTCCTTCATTACCAATCACTCATTTAAAAGCAAAG
>JBEEMZ010000374.1:0-3977 GCA_041192405.1 Bacteroidota bacterium
GAAATTTATGCAAAATTTGCGTTATATTGATAAATTAGGGAGAGGGATTCCAATGGTGAATCGAATCGCACGGCAAAATAATAAACAATTGATTTTAGAAGAAATAGGAGAGGAGTTTGTGTTAATATTGTCATTTTAATCTATTTTTTCGTAACTTCGCTTAAAATCATTTTTATCATGGCTTTTACCAGTTTTAAAAATATAGGAGAAGTTCTTAAAAAATATCAATTAAAAGTGAAACGAACTAACTTTGTTCGTTTTTCTCCGTTGCAAACGGCACCTGATATTTTAAAATCAGAAATTCTTTTTTCTTTAGAAGAAGGGCAATATAAACACTCAGAGGCGGCTATTTGCGAACAGTTAATACATCCTATTTTAAGAGATTTGTGGAGGACGCATTTTCTAAGAGAAATGCTACTTTGGAGTCATACACAATTTGCAGTGAATGAAACGCTTACAGGAATTCCCGATTATGTTTTTGCGCAACGCACGGATTATGAAAATGAAGTGTTAGAAGCACCTGTTTTTTTAATGGTCGAAGCGAAAAAAGATAATTTTGACGAAGCATGGGGACAATGTTCGGCGGAGATGGTTGCAGCGCAATTAGTCAATTCTAATAAAGAATGGAGTGTTTATGGAGTCGTAACGAATGGAAAAATATGGGAATTTGCGATGCTTCAAAATAACATTTTTACCAAAAATAAAGATTATATAGATGTGAATGATTTAGATAAATTGTATTCAGCACTGCTTTCTATTTTGGAAGATTGTAAAAGTCAGTTTATTTCGGTGAATTAATCTATTTTTCGTAACTGCGCTTAAAATCATTTTTATCAAGGCATTCAATCTTTAGTTTTAGCAATCCATGCAAAAAATAACCATTCAACAGTTCGGTCCCATTGAACAAGTAAGTCTTGAAATTAAAGATTTTATCTTGCTGATTGGTCCGCAGGCGACGGGAAAGAGTACGATTGCTAAATTGATTTATTTTTTCAAAGAGTTATATCAAAATTGGGGTAAAATGGTTTTAAGGGTGGCTCAAAATCAAGACGATGATGACCATTCGTTTAAAAATCGTTTTGAACAAGCCTTAACAAACCGATTTGATAACTATTTCGGATACATTGACTTAGAAGATAATTTTGAAATTCAATATGAATACAATCCGTCAACCTTCCTTCAATTAGGAGGCGGAACGGTTTTGAAGTGGGCTTTTTCGGAAAACATTCGAGTTTTATTGGAGCAAAACACCCCAAAAACAGCGCAAACGGTTCAAAATCACGAACTTAAAGCTTTAGAAACTTTATTTTTGGAAGGTGAACAGCGATTCATGTTTGTTCCTGCGGGGCGAAGTGCCTTATTCAGTTTGACGGCTCAAATTCAATCTTTATTAGCAGGTTCTTTATTAGCGACCGAGACCGATTCCATTTTAGACCCGATAACGATTTCATTTATTCAACATTGGGAAGTTATTAAAAATCGTTTTCCTAAAAATCTCAAACCGCCCTTGCGGATTCAAAAAAAATGGGATGTTTTAACGCAACTCAGTCGAACGATTTTAAAGGGCGATTATATTTTTGATGGCAGTAGAGAATTATTGAGAACGGAAGGGCGTAAAGACATTCTATTAAAATTTGCCTCATCAGGACAACAAGAAGCCGTCCGAATTTTAGAATATTTGCGCGGAGAACTATGGAGCAATGGAAAAAATCGTTCCACAGGTGCATTTGTAGTTATCGAAGAACCTGAAGCGCATTTATATCCGACAAGTCAGTTTGAAATGGTGAAAGCGATTAGTTTATTTCGGAATCTAACGCCTAAGACGCAAGTGATTTTGACCACTCATTCGCCTTATATTTTAACGGCGCTGAATATTATGTTATTTGCGGGAGAAACGGTTGCCAAATATCCCGAAGCCCGCACTTCATTAGAGTCTATTATTCCAACAGAATGTTGGTTAGATGTGGCGAATGTGAGTGCTTATTATGTGAATGAAGGAAAGATTCAATCTATTGTGGAGCGTTCTAACTTAATTGGTGCCAATCAATTAGATGATGCTTCCGACGATATTATGGATATTTTTGATGCGATAATGGACGTTTATAAAACGCATCAATCTAAAAAAACGGCGTAATGCAATCCATTCTTGATTTTATTGCGCAAAATGGAAAAGAGGCTTGTCTGCAAATTTTAAATACTTCGTTTGGAGTCAAGGATGACCGCCAAAATGCGCCAACTTATATCATTCGAGCAACGCCTGAGTTGATAAATCGTTTTAAAACAGCTAAACAGCAGCAAATTGATTTTACAGAGTGGCCTTTTTTGATTGAAAACCCGAATGAATTACCAATTCATTTTTTAGCAATAGATGCGTGTTTACTGCATAATCAAACGGGAGGGCAATGTGATTTTGCCGCATTTACGGATAAGACTTTTATTTTAGTGGACATCAAAGATGTCAAAACCAAATTGCGGAATCAAAGTGTTGAAAAAGCGGTCGAGCAATTAGCGAATACTTTTAATATACTTAAAACTTTAAACGTATTTCCAACGGATTTACAAAAGTTTGCAATAGTAGGTTTGACTTTTAAAGAATATGCGAATCAATCGCATCCGAAAGCTAAAACAAGTCGTTTGAGCGATATAAAACGGTTTTACGATGATTTTCAAGCGACGTTTTTAGTGATAAACGCATTTCTTTTAGAGGACCTGAATAAGGCGTTCTAAAAAAATAAAACAATGCGTTTAGTCAAATAAGTTTACGGAGTTGATAACAGAAAGCAAGTAAAAGCATAGAGCGAATCCGATGATTCATTCAATAGACGAACAAGATGATTGGATTCAGTCCCTTTCTCTAAAAGAATGGAGAGCGATTACAACGCTCTTTAAAAGATTAAAGTAAATAGCGCATGCCTATAGATAGAATCAGCATTCAAAATTTCAAATCGATTCAATCCTTAAATGATTTTAGGATTGATTCGTTGAATATTCTTGTTGGTGCGAATGGAGTAGGCAAATCGAATTTTATTGCCTTCTTCAAACTGCTCAACGCGATTGCCACAGACAAACTGCCTCAATATATTGCAAATGGCGGTTATGCTCATAAAATTTTACATTTTGGTAAAAAAAGATCCAAAGAATTGACAGGTAAGTAGTTGAAGCTAAATAAACGATACGTTGAATTTTCACAATTCATTAATAATCAATCACTTGTGATATTCATCATTCATCATTTATCATTCATCATTACTTAGTATCGTTTTCAAAGAAGATTACGATGCGAATACGAATAATCGGTATGATTTTGAATTAAAACCAGATCAATCCGATGGATTTTATTTTCAATCCGAAAAAGGAGGGTACAATTGTTTTGCAAAAGGATGGAAGGAGGATTGGGATTCTATTGAATTAGACTCTGTTGGAAAAAAGCAATCGGGATTAAGTACAGCGTTGCCTAAACGATTTAAGTATTTGCGCCAGTATTTTCAAGAATTTAAAGTATTTCATTTTCATGATACAAGCCCGAACGCGCCATTGAGACAACCTGCAGTGTTGAGAGATAATCTTCAATTAAAAGATGAGCATCTTTTCGTTCTTTTATAACTATTCCAATTGGATGTCCTTCGGCATCTAATTGGAATTTAGGTTCTACTGTATCAAAATTTATCGAGCCTTCTTTAAATCTTTTTTTACGAATTACATGTGCAATTTTATTCAACATTAATAATTCATCACAAAATAAAGATGCCTCATCACCACCTGTACCTGCTCTCATTTCGAGAATAATATTCTTTTCATCATTAAGCAATACGAGTTTCACCGGGGTGAGATTCACATTGAAGCTGAAAAGGACGATACGATTATAGATGCAGGTGGGTGTTATGGAGATACCGCTTTATATTTTGCCCATAAGATCGGGCAATCAGGTAAAGTGCATGTATTTGAATTCATCCCCGATAACATCAAATTATTCAACA
>JBEEMZ010000375.1:0-3972 GCA_041192405.1 Bacteroidota bacterium
TCACCCAAAAAGGCGGCGTTATTGTCGACATTTCTGCCAGGAGCAGGTCAAATTTACAATAAGACTGGTGCCTGGTGGAAATTGCCACTTTGTTATGGTGCGTATGGATATACCATTTATACTCATATTCAGGCAAGGAGAATATATTTTTTCTACAAAGACATTTACGAATTGCGGGTGAAAAACCAGCCTTTGCCGAAAACTTTATACCATTACAATGTGCTGGCATCTTATAGCACTACAGATGTGAGCGCTTTTTTTCGACAGAAGAATGTTTACAGGAACAATTATGAACGATCGTTTATTTGGTTAGGTGCGGCTCATTTATTCGCAATTGCCGATGCTTTTGTAACTGCGCATTTAAAGTCTTTTGAAAAACTTGTTGGCGTTCGAAATCGCCATGCACTAAAAACAATTGTTTTAATGTTTTGCGTTGATTATCAATGAATTGTAACATTTCTTTATAATCGCCATGCGCTGAAAACGAATCCATCACTTGAATTTCAGCGAATACATCTTTCGTTTCACCAAATAATTTCAATGTTTTTTTGCCCGCCCGCAATTGTCCCGCAGGCGTTTCAGGCGACGCGTACCCAACAATTAAAATCGTATTTAATTTATTTTGAATATTATTTGCCAAATGGTGCTTAATCCGTCCCGCATTGCCCATACCCGATGCCGAAATAATTACACACGGCTCTTGACTCGTATTCAATTTAATAGAATCTTCCACTTTTCGGACATACGTGAGGCGTTTAAAACCAAATGGGTTCGGGTCGGTGCGCATATATTCATTTAATTCCTCATCAAAACATTCGGGATGCGCCATAAAAACTTCCGTTGCATCCACCGACAACGGACTATCCACATACACAGGAATATGCGGCAAACGACCTGCGGTTTCCAATTGATCCATCAAATAGACAATTTCTTGCGTCCGACCCACTGAAAAAGCAGGAATAATCACTTTTCCACCGCGTTTGATGGTTTGATGGAGGATATTTAGAAAACGTTCTGTTTCTGCGGGTGCTTCGTGATGCAATTTATCGCCATACGTGGATTCGCAAATCAGATAATCCAAAGGGGGCATTGGCAATGGGTCATTCAAAATCGGGCGGTTTGGTCTGCCGATGTCGCCCGAGAAACCAAACATTTTTGTTTTGCGTTTCTCCTTGATTTTCAACGTAATAGACGCGCTTCCTAAAATATGCCCCGCATCTCGAAACAATACTTCCACCTCTTTATGAATCGAAAACCAACGCTCATAACCGTAGCTTACAAATAAAGGCATCGCCGCTTTCACATCTGAAGCATTATATAAGGCTTCAAAATGGGCGGATTTGCCTTTGGCAAGAGCCTTTTTATTTTCAAATTCAGCATCTTTTTCTTGGATTGCCGCACTGTCTAACAACATAATCGCGGCTAAATCGCGGGTCGCATGCGTGCAATAAATCAGTCCTTTGAAACCATCTTTCACCAGTTTGGGAATCCGCCCCGAATGATCAATATGAGCGTGAGAAAGGATTAAACAATTGATTTCCTTTGGATTAAATATCCATTTTTCATTGAAATTGTTCATATCAATGTCGTTCAGTCGTTTGGCAGGCGTGTCTTCCGATTCGCCATGCGCTTCGCCGCCGCCTTGATACAAACCGCAATCCAATAAGATTTTGAAGCCATTGTCTAACGTAATTAAGTGCGCACTGCCTGTAACTTCCCGCGCCGCACCGCAAAATTGTATTGTCATCGTTATAGGAATTGATTTTGTTTTTTATAGAAATTTGCGGCAAGATAAAAAAAAATGCTACCAATTGCACGAATTTTCACGAATAAGGATACTCAAAAATCAAAAAAATCTGAGGGGCAAAGTAGGCAATATTTTTCCCGCAGATTTTTGCAGAATGAAGGTTCTAAAAACCCGAATCCGCGAAAATCTGCGAGAAAAGTAAACATCCCGTGCCATCCCGTGCCATTTGTAGCACCATCAAATCCACTAAATCAATAGATTAACGCACAATAATCACCGATTTAGTGACATCCTGTTTGCCTTTGGCGTGAACCCGAATCCTATAATTACCTGCGGGCTGCTCCATCACATCCAATTCAACCTTTGTTTGTTCCAAAGATTCAAAAGAACGCATCATTTTTTGCTGCCCTAAGTAATCATATAACGTAATTTCAACCGTTTCATTTTTATAATCTTCCAAATCTACGGTCAACAAATCCATCGCAGGATTCGGATACACTTGCACGGTCGAACCCAAATGAGAAAATACTTTTTTGGCTTCTGACAACGTGACCGAACCATCTTGATGGACTGCTTTAATCCGATACGTATATGCGCCTTCCGCAGGGGTGCGTTCGGTCGTAATATATTGAGTCGTTGAATTATCCGTAGCCCGATTTGCCACTTTTTCCAACAATTCAAACTGCCCTGTGTTCACATTCAACTTTTCGACTTCAAAATGGGTATTTTCCGCACCACTATTATTCGCCCATTCGATGATACTTAGATTGCTCGTCGCGCTAACATGGATTGCCACTTGTTTCTTGAAGGTCAGCAATGGGAAAAGCGTTTTATACGCGGTCACATTAAACGAGCAAGTACTCCGATTGAATCGGGCATCGGTCGCTGCATACGTAATCGTGTACGAGCCGGGCCAGAAACAAGTACCACTTGGAAAGCCTGTTGCCATCGTCAAAGTAACATTGCCACAATTATCTTCCACCGTCGGCGCAGCCCAACTCACTGATTTACAAAGCGTTAGCAAACCCATTTGAACATTTTGGCTTGGCGGACAGTATGTAAACACAGGCGGCGTAACATCTTGGTCACAGGCTTCCACACAAGGCACTTCTGCGACTACCCACCCATAAGCAGTGGCGGGCACATCATTCCAAAGCCCTGTTGAATACATTTGCGTATAATTTTCAGCACCACTTGCATTATTCGGTTCGCCCGTTGCCCAACGATAATACGGTGGAATAGCCCCATTTGAATATTGCCAACCAGAACCAGCCCGTACAAGGTCTAACCAAATAGTACGACTACCCAATCGGCTGCTTAAAAAAGCGTTTTGAACAGAATGCTTCATTTGCGGCAAGTGTCCTCCCAATGAGGTCACAAGTTGTTTCGCTTCTGCATAATTGCTTGGCACCGTGCTCTCCCAACGATAATACGTATTATTGCCCGTTTTGCCTAAAAAAGTCCATCCTTCAAAGGTCGGCGTGACGCTGCATGAGTAATGCGCAATATCATCGCCACTACTGCTACAATGTTTGCGTATAAAAACATTGGATTGAAAATTGCCCGCCGTTGAATTCCGTGCAAGGAGGTCGCCCAAAGTCGTAGATTGAATGCGATATTTATCGGCGGACAAAGCAGGGTCATTCATAAAATTTGGTTCTACACCAATACGCCTGCTGTAAAACAGATTACCCTTGTTAAACAAATCAACCCCTTCGGTAAAAAAGGGCCTATTTTCTTGAAACTTTACATCAAAAGGGCTAAGGTTTAAAATTTTATTATCTGTTACTACTTGGCCAAAATCGGGTATCAAGGTCATATCTAATGTAAATGCTTGGTTAATGCCATACTTTACATCCATACCGCCACTTACTCGGCCTTTCCAATTTTTTGCATCATCAGGCTTATCGTAATAATAAGAAAAGTAAGGTGAAAACTGAAGGCGTAAAGGTGGCTTTACATTTTCTAAACCAAGCAATTTTCCTTCTTGTGTTAAAAATCCATTTACATTTTGATCAATAGGATTCCAAAAAAAATCTTGTCCACTTTTTTTTCTTCTTCTAATAATATTTAAGCCCCAATCTTGTACATTTTTTTTACCAAATCGTATGGCGGAGTAGGGTATAAACATTTCAAAACTCCATCCAGTATTATTCATTTTTGCAGCACTTTGCCATACTGCATTCCAGCTAAAATCTTCATTATTGCCATTAGGGTTAGGGGCA
>JBEEMZ010000376.1:0-3922 GCA_041192405.1 Bacteroidota bacterium
TCAAAATGATGGTTCAAAAAATCCAAATTTTTGTAATGTTTCATCGCAAGCAACACGCCACGCAACGCATTGTATTCTTGCAACAATTGAAATTGAATCTGTGATTCGGGCAAACCCGCCAAATTGAACACAAAGTACGCAAATTGTGTCGTCTTTCAATTGACAGCGATAAATGACATCCGAAAAAAGAGGATGCAATTTACTGGAAACATGTTGCGCATCATCCAAATGAAGCGTATCCAAATCCAACGAAATGTCTGGAAATTGGGGCATAAAATACGTTTTTAAAAAATCGCTTGCATTTTCTTTGTCTTGAAAAACAATTTTAAAAAACTTATCATGTGCTTGAAATAAGGGTAGTACTTTGGGCTTCCTTTTTTTACGGATGGTGCGCGGCGGCTTATCCAATTTTTGTTTTACCATAGTGGTTGTTTGCAATCTTAAAAAGGGTTCAATACCACTACAAAGGTATTTGTTTTGTTTGAAAGATTGAAAAAAGTTATGCACGAATTTTTAATTTTGCTTAAAGATTCGTGCAAATTTGTGAAATTCGGGGCTAATTAATTTTAAATTTGGGCAAATCCGCAACTTGCTCGCAACAAACTTGTTCCATCACCTGTTTCAATTGCGTTTTGAGCATGCTCATCGTATGATGCCCGCCTTCATTGCCCAATGCCGCAACGCCATACATAAACGACCTGCCCAAAAAGGCAAAATCTGCCCCACTCGCCAACGTCCGCGCAATATCGGGTCCCGAACGCAACCCGCTATCCATCATTATTTTAATTTTAGATTTATAATTTTCAACAATCGGCGGCAACGATTTAATCGTGGATTGCCCAACATCTATTTGCCGACCGCCATGATTGGAAACGATTATTCCGTCAAAACCTAATTTCACAGCCAATTCGGTATCCGCTTCACTTGCAACACCTTTCAAAACGAGTTTTCCTTTCCAACGGTCTCGAATCGGTTTAATTTTTTCCTCATTGACTCGACCCGCAAATGTTTGGTTCATATACGCACCTAACTGACTCATATTCAAGCCTTTAGGCATATACTTTTTCATGGTTGCAAAATGTGGTTGTCCATGCCAAAGCGTATTCAATGCCCAATTGGGTTTGCCCATGATTTGCAAAATATTTTGAAGCGTCATTTTAGGCGGCATCGCCAAACCGTTCCGTATATCACGCGGGCGATACCCAAAACTCGGAACATCGCACAAAATCACTAAAACATTACATCCAGCAGCTTCGGCGCGGTCAATAATGTCGTCACGCAACGCATTTTCAGCAGGATGATAGAGCTGAAACCAAAATTTTCCATTCGTGATTTCGCCAATGCGTTCAATACTTGAAGTCGTGACGGTGCTCAAAATGAATGGAATATTATGTTCGGTAGCCGCTTTCGCCAAGATTTCGGGTGCATTGGGCCACATTAAACCTTGTAAACCGACAGGCGCAACTCCAAAAGGCGCATCATACGTGTGTCCAAACAATTCGGTTTTCAGCGAAGAACCACTATGTTTGGTTAAATACAATGGTTTTAACTCGACTTCACGGAGTTCGGACGTGTTTTTGATTAAATTCACATCTTCATTACAGCCGCCGTCCAAATATTCAAAGGCAAAACGCGGAATCCGTTGACGAGCGCGTTCCCGCAAGTCGTCAATAGATGGATAATTTGAATTATAAGATAATTTCATATATTAAATTTCAAACTTGAATTTTTATGGATTTATTGGATTGTGCTAAGTAGTTAACAGACAACAACGTTTGGAGATTTTAAAACTCTCCAAACGTTATACTCCATAGCAGGTATAACTTGTTTAATTTCAATTACTTACAATCCAATAAATTCAAGTCAATATTTTTTTAAATTAATTTGTGGATAAACATTTAGTTTAGAATTCCAATCATCATGAATCACAGCCGCAGCACCAAGCGCAGATGCTTGTGCGATTTCAGCCGCAAAAATTTCTAAATCTGGAAAGCCTGCTGCCAATAATAACATGAAAATTTCATTGTTTGCAAAGCCGCCATCTACAAATAGACGTTTAATTTTTGATTTTGAATCAAGTATTAAATGAATAGCATCTATTTGTTGATTTACAATTTCTAAGACCAAACGATGATACGCCATTTCATAATCTTCAAAACCTTGTAACTCATTGATTTCCAATGATTCCAAACGCAATGATGTTATAACAGTTGGATTATAACAAATCGTCTTGTAATAATCTAACGATACTTTAAAACGGGTTGCCAATTGTTTGGTTCTAACCTCATGATTGTACCCCGCAAAAAGACGTGATGCTTTCACAGGTCGCCCATTGTAAGCCAAATAACATAAACAATCTTGTTGTAATTCATTGTAAGTCAATGGATTATCATTAAAAGGATGCAATGCAATATTCCAAGTACCTGTTGATAAAAGTAAAAAAGGTTCTTTAAATTGTAACAAATACGGAATCAATGCCGCCGAACTATCATGTAATCCAATGCCAATCGCAATTTTTTTTGAATTTAAAACCGTTGAAATAGCAGCTTGTGTAGGATGAATTGTTGGTAAAAGATGCGTTAAATTTTCACTTGCAACCCAATAATGATATGTTTTTTGGTTAAAATCCCAAAAATTAGTATGACAACCAATACTTGTAATGTCTGTAAAACATTTTTGAGTTAACAAAGAACTTACATATTGTGGCAGGTGCAAACAATATTTTACTTTCTCAAATACATTCGGTTGCTCCATTTTGAGCCGATAAAGTTGCATACCAGCATTCAAACTACTTAAAACAGGTGATGCCGTCGTAACCGAAACGTTTTCTTCGCCACCATATTTTTTGTAAAATTGGTTTTTCAAATCTTTCGGGTACGGTTTCAGATAGTTATATATAGGTGTAAGCGGCTTTCCATTTTCATCCAAATACACCAAAGTCGCCCCGTAGGTGCTAAAATTAATCGCTTTTATGGGATATTCGGATTGAATTGCTTCCCAAATAGCCGTAATCCATGCTGATAACAAGGCAATATCTTCACAAATATCGCCATCTTCATCAGTCGTTTCGGGCAAATTGACTGATTCTTGCCAAACGATTTGATAATTTTCGTCAAAAATAAAGGCTTTTTTATTCGTTTTGCCAATATCAAAAATAAGAACCATACGATTTCAGATTAGGACACGAATTTCACGAATTTCCACGAATCATTCGTGAAAATTCGTGAAATTCGTGTCTGTTTTAAAGACCTGTTGCGATTGTTTTTGCTCCGCGCTCTTTGATTAAGGCTGCTCTGATTTTTGAATTCCTAAATAAATTTAATGGGTCAATTGCCGCACCCGAACGCAAGCGCGCTTCAGCAACCAATGCACGCACATCTGTTTGATACGCCGTTTGCAAAATCTCTTGACAACGTACCACATCATTTTCATTTTGCGCTTGATTCAACGCATTTCGATTGACTAACAATGATTTAGCATAAGCCTGCATAATTGCCTCAATGGATTGCAATAAATCTTCTAATGGATCTTTTACGTTATGTGAAGCGTCAATCATCCAGCCTAAATCGGTCGCATGATTCATGCCGCGCACATCCATTCCATCCACTAACTCATTGAAAATCAAGAACAATTGATACGGATTGATGCTGCCAACGGTCAAATCATCATCGCCATATTTGCTATCGTTGAAATGAAAACCTGCTAATTTGCCTTCCATCATCAGTAATGCAACAATTTGTTCAATATTCGCATTCGGCAAGTGGTGTCCCAAATCCACTAATGTAAAGGCTTGATTTCCAAGCTTTTGCGCGTACAATAAAGATTGTCCCCAATCGCCAACTGTCATGGAATAAAAATTGGGTTCAAATGCTTTGTATTCGATAAACATTTTCCAATCCGCAGGCATTTTTGCGTAAATCTC
>JBEEMZ010000377.1:0-3913 GCA_041192405.1 Bacteroidota bacterium
CGGTGTTTTTTTATAATCGGATTCCTCCTTGCCATCCGAAAGTTGGCTGTTATAGTGGGGGCAGAAACGGAGAACCACAAAACTTTTATGCCTACTACTACACCGGACTACCCGAAAGAGTGCTGCGGCGTATTCGGAGTCTACGGACACCCGAACGCGGCGGAACTTACGTACTACGGGCTTCGCGCCCTTCAAAATCGCGGCCAAGAAAGCGCCGGAATCGTGACCGCAAACGGAAAAGGATTCATAAATCAATTGACATTGCAGGAATTATATTTAGATCAGCCAGAGCCGATTATATGGAGGTTTTAATGACACAACGCGATGCCTTAGATATTGGCAATTTTATACTCACAGGGCAAACAGGCGCGATTCAAACAACATGGTCAAATCTTTACACACAGATTTACCGTTCAAATATTGTTTTAGAAAAGATTGAAACCTTTTCTTTTGCGCGTGTACCGCAGTTCAAAGGCGAATTGCGTTTTTTGCGGGCATTGGCTTATTTCGATTTAGTGCGTTATTATGGCGATGTGCCTTTGGTCACAAAAGTTTTAAGTATTACAAATTTTAAAAATAAATATACGTTTTTCTTAAATCAATTATCAAATACGTTGATGTCAAGTGCGGTGATTGTGCCTCGAATTGATTCGTTGCATGCGCTCATCACGACTGCGGCAGAAGCGGATACATTCCGAACCAAAGATTATGGTTTTACGATTCCTCAATTTCACAATAATTTTGAATCAACGGCGGTTAATCCTGCAAAATTTGGATTAAAAAGCTATTTTTCAGCGCGAAGAACCAATACTTTGGCTCAATTGAATGCGCTTTCAACGACACCTGTTATTTTTTCACATACATATCAACCGCGTTTGCCCAAACCGACGGATTCTATTCAATTTAAAGTTCAATTAGCAACAGGCAGTTTTATTACAAATTTAACGATGCGTTATTCATTGGATTCCATCATCATACAAATGATTTCTTTGTATGATGATGGTTTGCATGGAGATAATTGGGCAAATGATGGTATTTGGGGATGCAAAATTCCACCACCCAATATGCCAACTTTTGTTTGGTATTCATTTGAAGGCACCAATGCCAATTTAGTAACACGTTATCCTACTTGTGATTATTACAAACTAAGAACAGGTATTTCTATTTTTCATAACCAATTGTTTATCAATGAGTTCATGGCAAATAATACGCACACAATAGCGGATGCAGCAGGTGAATATGATGATTGGGTGGAGTTATACAATGGTAGCAATGTGCCTATTTTTCTGGGAGATAAGTATTTGAGCGACAAATTTTCACAACCAAGTCAGTGGAAATTGCCTGAAATGACTTTGCAGCCGCGTCAATGGGCGTTATTTTGGATGGACAATCAACCCTATCAAGGCGAGCGACATGCCCATTTTAAACTGGGGGCAAATGGTGAAAAAATTGGACTTTTCTCTAATGCAGGAGAAGGTTATGCAGTGATTGATACTTTTAGTTTTGGGATTCAAAAAGCAGATAGTTCGATGGGGCGTTTGCCGAATGGTGTAGGCGCATTTCGGATTTTGCCAACCACCACGCCAGGATATTCTAATGTGCCTGTTGCGACAGATGATTTTGATTTGTCTAAAATAAAAATTGAGCTTTTTCCACAACCTACTGATAATCAATTGTTTATAAAATTTGAATTGTCGAGTTCAGCATTAGTTCAAATGGATTTGTACGATAGCAGAGGCACATTTATTAAAAACATTTGTAGAAAACCGTTGCCGATAGGTAAACAATTGTTTGAAATTGAGACACATGATATGATTGCAGGATTCTATATTTTAAAAATGAAGGTTGGGCAAAATATTTTTATTAAAAAAATAATTAAAATGTAAATTACACTTGTCTGAATGTGAATTTTTTGGATAAAAAATCCACATTCAGACAAATTAGAAGCTTTAAACCAATTCAAGTTCAGCATAATGTAATTCAATTGCTTTCAATAATTCAAACAAAGGTTCTGCGTCAAATAGCGTAACTAATTGAGTGCGAAATGGTTTTATATTGGGTAAACCTTTAAAGTAATTCGTATAATGTTGACGCATTTCCAAAATGCCTAATTTTTCACCTTTCCATTCAATCGAACGCTGCAAATGTCGCCGAACGGCTTCAACTCTATCCGCCACGGATGGCGGCGCGATGATTTCGCCTGTTGCAAAAAAATGTTTGATTTCTTTAAAAATCCAAGGATAACCTATCGCCGCACGACCTATCATAATGCCATCAATTCCATATTTCTCACGATACAGCAATGCTTTTTGAGGCGAATCAATGTCGCCATTGCCAAAAATAGGAATTTTCATCCGTGGATTTGCTTTCACTTTGGCAATCCATTCCCAATTCGCTTCGCCTTTGTACATCTGCTTGCGCGTGCGCCCATGTATCGTAAGTGCTTGAATACCAACATCTTGTAATCGTTCAGCGACTTCAATAATGTTAATGGTGCTGTCATCCCAGCCTAAACGGGTCTTCACCGTCACAGGTTTATTGGTAGATTCGACGACGGCTTTGGTCAATGCAATCATTTTCGGAATATCTTGCAATAAGCCCGCACCTGCCATTTTACAAGCCACTTTCGCCACTGGACAACCATAATTAATGTCAATGACATCTGGATTTGCTGCCTCAACGATACCTGCGGCTTTAATCATGCTATCCAATTGTCCACCAAAATATTGAATGCCAATGGGTCGTTCATAATCAAAGACTTGCAATTTTTGCAAACTGGATTTTGCATTATAAATCAAGCCATCGCTGCTGATAAACTCGGTGTACATCATATCAGCACCGTTTTCCTTGCACAGGGCGCGAAACGGCGGGTCACTCACGTCTTCCATCGGAGCTAACAACAATGGGAAGTCTCCCAATTCAACTTGACCTATTTTAACCATGACTAATGATGAATCTACTATTTTTTGAATCGTTTATCACTTTCTATTACTTATTCCTGAATAATCGTCAAACAATTAGGGAAAAAGACCTTCCAGAAGAATCAAAATTTTTGGTTCTTCCGCGTTTTTAGCGCAAATACAGCGATATAACACCGTTTGGAAGGTTTTAAATCTTCCAAACGGTGTTATATCAAATTAAATTCCGAACGCGCAAAGTTATTCAAAAAAGATGAATTTTGTTGGTTTTTTTTGAAACATTTTGACGTTTTTGCCTTATACAAATTAGAAACAAGACTTTTTATCATTTATAATTGATTCATTATGAGAAAGTTAACTTTTATTTTAGCTATCGCGCTAGGTGCAACCGTAAGTTGCAAATCTGAATTTGAACGCAATATTGAAGGCAATTGGTTTGCCGAAGCACTGACCGAAGGCGGCGCACCCATTGAAGTAGATGGCGATATCGTGCAATTTGAGTTCAAATCTAACAATGAATATGCGTTTAATGGTACCCTCAATGCACGGGAAGCAGGCAAATTTCGCATTCGAAATAATTATCTTTATACCAAAGATGATTTAAAAAATGCGTCTGAAAAAGCCGTTCGGATTGATAGATTGACCGTTGATTCTTTGGTTTTGGCAATGAATGACAAAGGTAAAGAACGGGTTTTGACACTTTTGCGCTTGCAAACGGAGCCTGAAGCGCAAGAAAAACAAGAAAATATGAAGGAACCAGATACCGTGATTTTACCGATTGAAGTTCAATCTAAGAAATAATATTTTTTGTTTTTATACGATAAAAAAATATTATTGCGCAAGTTTGGTTTTTGGCAAAAAAGTACTAACTTTGTGGTGTTCAAACCGATTTTATCAAAAAAAATTTCGGTAAAAACCGCTACCCTTTAGGGTAGAATTCAAAAAAAGAATTACCTTTGCTGCGCAGAAGCTACCGCAAGGATGTCTAACCTGCA
>JBEEMZ010000378.1:0-3896 GCA_041192405.1 Bacteroidota bacterium
ACGATTACTTGATTTGTAAAAATGAGCCCAATTTGCACCTGTTTTGTGAAAAATAAATTTAAATTAGGCTCATTTTACAAATTATTTGATAATTCTATCCGCATTTGCACCTAAAAAACCTTTCCAACCTGTTGCTTTTTTCACGCCTTTCAACACATTTGACATCTGATAATAATGCGTCACGGCTGCCGCAAGTGCATCGGTCGCATCCATGTATTTCACATCAAGCGACATTTTTAAAACATTTTCGAGCATCGCCGCAACTTGCTCTTTCGACGCATTGCCATTGCCCGTAACCGATTGTTTAATACTTTTTGGAGCATATTCCGTGACTTCAAGTCCTTCCATCATCGCCGCCGCCATCGCAACACCCTGTGCACGTCCCAATTTCAACATAGATTGCGCATTTTTGCCAAAAAACGGTGCCTCAATCGCTAATTCCGTCGGTTCAAAAGCGCGAATCACCATTTGCACTTTTTCAAAAATTTGTTTTAAACGATGTTGATGTTCCTCCAAATGGTTTAACAAAACAACGCTCATCGTCAATAATTTAATTTCTTTTTTATCCGTCTCAATCACGGCGTAACCTAAAACGGTCGTTCCAGGGTCAATGCCGAGAATGCGTGTTTTGGGCAGGTTGTTAGGAGTAGATGTCATTTTAATGGAATGATTTTAAGCGCAAAGATGCAACTTTTGGAACATAAATGATTTAAAAACGGTCATTTTTTGATAAAAACTGTCATTTTGACAGGCGCAAACGGGATGGTATGACATTTGAACTCCCCAAAAGCATATCATAAATGTCTAAAAAAAAATTATTTTATAATGATTCAAGGTAATATTTCAGTCAAAACGGAAAATATTTTTCCGATTATTAAAAAATTCCTTTATTCCGACCAAGAGATTTTCTTGCGCGAATTGGTCTCTAACGCGATTGATGCGACTTCTAAAATCCAAACTTTAAGCAGACGCGGCGATGTACAGGAAGAATTGGGTGATTTGTCCATTCAAGTCAGCGTTGACACGGCGGCGAAAACGGTTACGATTTCCGACAGAGGCATCGGTATGACCCAAGCAGAACTCGAAAAATATTTAAATGATGTCGCTTTTTCGGGCGCGACAGAGTTTTTGGAGAAATATAAAGGCGAAACCACGATGATTGGTCACTTTGGATTGGGTTTTTACTCGGCGTTCATGGTGGCGGCAAAAGTGGAAGTGGTGACACGTTCGTATAAGAAAAATGCAGATGCTTGGCGTTGGTCGTGCGACGGTACGCCACATTACACGATTGAGCCTGTTGAAAAAGAAGGGCGCGGTACTGATATTATTTTGCACATTGCGCCTGATGCAGAGGAATATTTGGAAAAATCTAAAATTTCGGATTTATTAAACAAATATTGTAAATTCTTACCTGTGCCGATTCATTTCGATGCGCGCAGCGAAGAAGATAAATTGGAAAAAACAGCACCAGCAATCGAAGACGGCGAAACAGAAACAGAAAATGAAAGTCCTGCCGAATTCAATACATTAGTCAATAATGTATCGCCGCTTTGGAAAAAAGCTCCGTCCGATTTGACCGACGAAGATTATAAAAATTTCTATAAAGAAATCCATCCTGCAAGTCCAGAACCGTTGTTTTGGGTGCATTTAAATATTGATTATCCTTTTAATTTGACGGGCGTTTTGTACTTCCCGCAACATAATGGACGGCTGGATTTGGAACGCAATAAAGTTCAATTATATTCAAATCAAGTCTATGTGACGGATAATGTGCGCGATATTTTGCCCGAATATTTGACGTTATTGCACGGCGTGATTGATTCGCCCGACATTCCGTTGAACGTTTCGCGGAGTTATTTGCAATCGGATAAGGAAGTTAAGAAAATTACGACCTACATTACGCGCAAAGTCGCTGATAAATTAAACGAATTGTTTAAAAATAATCGCACCGATTTTGAAAGCAAATGGAAAGATATTGCGGTTTTCATCAAATATGGTATGTTGTCGGATGAGAAGTTTCATGAACGTGCATTACCATTCGTTTTGTTGGAAAACATTGATAAACAACGCTTTACAGTTGAAGAATATCAAGAAAAAGTGAAACCGTTGCAAACAAATAAAACGGGTGATATTGTATTTATCTACGCTTCGGATTACAAGGCGCAAGATAGTTACGTGAAGGAAGCGAAATCGTATGGTTATGATGTGTTGAATTATGACAGTTATATTGATAATCATTTCTTCCAACATTTGGAAATGAAAAATCAACAAAAAATTCGTTTTGCGCGGGTGGATTCCGATACGATGGACAATGTGGTGGCGAAAGAAGATAAAAAAGAGTCTGTTTTAAGCGAAACCGAACAAAATCAAGTGAAAGAAACGTTTACAACGATGTTGAAAAACGATGGTGCGGCAAAAATTGAATTGAAACCGCTTTCACCTGAATCGGCACCTGTTCAAATCGTTAAAAATGAGTGGATGCGTCGGATGAAGGAAATGCAAAAAATGTCGGGACAGAATAATGCTTGGGGTGATTTTGGCAACGATTATCAAGTGATTGTGAATAGCAATCACCCGCTTATCGCTGATAAAATGTTGAAAACCAATGATTTAGCATTAGCGCGTCATTTGTATGATTTGGCTTTGTTGAATCAAGGGATGTTAACAGGAGCAGAATTGTCGGCATTTGTAGAGCGCAGTTTGAAATTTGTGCAATAATTCATGTTACTTATAAACTTTGCAAAGCCACAACATTGAACAAAAATCTTTTGTTTATTGTTGTGGCTTTGTGGTTTTCGTGCTGGAAATAAAAACGATAACAATGGCTAAAAGACAAAATGGGAATTCGGGTAATGTTGGCAAAAATTGGAAAGAGGGTGACTTGATAACTACTTTCAAACTGACCCGCATCAAACAATATAAAACATTGTTGATGCAAGATTGGCTAACGGTACAACCGCCTACATTGAATGTAGCGGAACAATATCTTTTTGATTTTGTGTATGAAGCTGCCTTGAAAAGCATTGAAGGTTGGAACGAGGAAGACTTGAAAATAAAATTGATTGGTCCTGTCTTGATGTTAGGACAAATGACGGATGATGATACCGTCATTGGTTATTTTGATAAAACCATTTCGGCTACTGTTGAAGGCATTCCATTACTTGTTCGGGCGGATTTCATGTTAGCAAAAGGCATCTTAGATGTTTTTAAAACGCCTTATTTTCATTTTCAAGAGTACAAGCCCAATAAAAATCCGTCAGGTGACTCAATGGCACAACTTTTAGAAGCATTCTTGATTGCGCAAGTTAAAAATAAAACAGCACAACCCATGTATGGTGTTGAAATTGTTGGCAAACAATGGACTTTTGTAGTAATGGACGGTAAAGAATATTGTATTTCGCCTATGTATGACGCTACAGATAGGAATAGTTTGTTGACGATTATTTCGATTTTACGGAAGTTTAAAGTTATTTTGCACACAGAGTTGATGAAATTTAATTAAACATAATTTTTTGATAATCAATCACTTCCGTTTTTTTTCGACTTGAAATATCGGTGCATTCAATGGTTCATACAGCCAAAAGAGATATTCGACGCGGCTTAATTCGTTGCCAAACGGTCGTGGGCGATAGCAATTGAAACGCTTTTTCTTGAAATCAACCTTTTTTCATCACCTTAAAAATCAACTTTTTATGTTAGGCAGTTTAGATAATGAAGTCGTTTTTAAAAAAGCGTTCACGAATAAAGAGGTTTTAGAATCCTTTATTTTTGATGTCTTAGGGTTACAATTGGATTTAGGAACCATTGAAACGGAAAAAAAATTTACGCCGTTGATTGGTTATATTGATTTTGAAATTGATGTGTTTGCCGAAACCAAGGATAAACGCATTGCCGTC
>JBEEMZ010000379.1:0-3882 GCA_041192405.1 Bacteroidota bacterium
TACCGACAACGATGGCACTGACGCAGCCCCTCGCAGTTGAGCCTTGCGGGTGGGGTTTGCGAGGGGTTGCCGCGCAGTGCTTTGTTCTTGACAGTTTTTTTAATATTATTTTATTCATTATTTGCTGTGTAGATTAACCTTAATCTGGTATTCGGATCAATTTTTCATTGGTACCATCTGGGTTCATTAAAATAAGATTTCGTTTATATAAAAGGTCACATTTATTGCTATCTTTCCATCTGCGTCTATCTAATTCTACAAGACACTTTTTTGTTTTGGAATGATACCTCATCCCTAAATAAAAATAACTATCATATAATTGCTTTAAAGTATCTGTAATGCCATTCTTGTAATCATACCGTAAGTAATAATCGGTTCTCCCAATCCCATTACTCTGTTGGTAATAAGCGAAATGATGCCCTGCGTCCTTGATGTTCATCGCAAATTTGTAGAATGCGATAGATGCTCGTTTATCCGTGAAGATATTGTACTTTATCACCGCTTGATAATTAGAGTAAACAAGAGTCGAATCATCGAACCAATCAATGCCTGCAATCCTGTCGGGAATCGTTTTTAGGAACGTTCCATTCGCGTCACAAATCTGAATCGCATCTGGAAGGGTGTAGATAAAAAAATCACCTGTTGGATTCCATCGGGGAGTCAAATACCCTGTCTGTGCGAGTGTTGTCAAACTGTCCCCATTGTCTTTAATTTTAACTAATTTTCCTTGAGAAGTCACCAACAAAAACCAGCCTTTTAAGCTCCAATCGATGGCACTACAAGACTGTTCCAAAATCAACGTCTTTTTACCTGTTAAGAAACTAAATTTGAATAAACCCATACATTGATCACTATCTGCTTGTATAAACGCAATTTCATAAGGATTATTCGGATTAAAGCAGGGGTTCATATGGCATCTACCTTCCCGATAATATTGACCTAATAGGACACAAGCACGAATTAAATGCGTTTGCTGAGAATCCGTAATCGGAGTCAAATAAGGTTCATAATAATTGATTTCGGGCTCTATTCTGGCAATTGGAATCCGATCTTTTTTAAAGGGTTTATAACAAGCTGAAATTTGAACAATCCAACAAAGTACATATATATGTCTTTTCATTTTATTTAAAATTGAAAAAAAAAACCTGTATAGACTTAATGAGTCCATACAGGTTTTTCTGTTAAATTAATTTTTAATTGTTTTTACGTAGAATACTTCGGAATCATTTTGAATGCGATACATGTAAAACCCTGTAGCAAGGGTACTCATATCCACAACATAATCGTTATCACCGATTTGGCTACGACCTCTAAAAACAGGTTGCACTTCGCGTCCCGCTACATCTACCAGTTGAATGAATAAATCTTGAGATTCATTTGTGGTAATTCGGAGCGTTTGAAGAGCTGATGTTGGATTTGGAAAAATAAGTGCCTGCTGAATAGGGTTAGAGAGTGCTAAATCTCCAATTCCTGTTAGGCATTGTCTGCGATCCCGAATCCACAAGGTATACTCGAGGCGGGATGATCTTAAGGTGTCCGCAGGCCACCAGCCTAAATATTGATTGGATTCATTCCAAACTTGATAGGCATAACCATGAAGTTGGGCACTGTTTAAGTTTACAGACGCGGGGTTTATAAATGCTCGTTCTCTAGGTTGGATCTGTTTTCGATTGTCGAAAAGTTGCAGCACATTACAAGAACTGGGACGAGACCAGAATCCAATAATACTATCCGTTGGGAGCAACGTATGATTGACGGTTGCTTCCATTTTATAAGTCTTTACAAAATAGCGTCCTTTCCCAAACCAAACATTACTCTCATTTTGATACCGTTCTGTCAGCGTAACGGTATCTCGATTGGAGTAAACACTCGTTCGGAAAGTGTGACCTTTACTGGTCGTTCCATAATGATCCACCCGCCAACAGGGTTTAAATACGCCTCGTAAAGCACCACCTATGTTTAAACGGCCATGACCTGTTGTCGAATCAACCCCAGGTGTCCCCACATCCGTTGCTGTTTTTTGTAAAATCTGTTCGACATCTTCGGGTGCAAGGTTTGCATAATCAGCGGAAGTGCGATTTAGATAACTCATCAGTAATCCAGCAGCACCTGTTACATGTGGCGTTGCTGCGGAAGTACCATCAAACGCCCAATAACCGCCCGATCTTTTAAGGGACCGAATTAGGGTGCCACAAGCTGCTGCTGCAACATCAATTTCCCATCCTGTACTTGGCGTAAAGTCACAATTTACAGTGCCCACTGTGGTGCTGTCATGTGCAAATTGTCCATCCTCTCCTGTTCCGCCGACGCATAAAATCCAATCATCATCAATAACCGCTGGCCATTGGCGATTGTTATATCCTTCATTACCACGAGAAACGACACAAGTTACTTTAGCGCGATTTGCAAAATGGAAAGCTTCCCGAACCAATACAAAATTGGTATCTAAAGTGGATCTATCTTGGAATATAGAATTTTCATCAAATCCAAGACTGAAATTCATCAGATGTAATCCATAAGCATAATCCAATCCTGTTTCTAAGGAAGCCATCACAATCGCATCTGCAAAATAATTTAAGGCGTGGCGCGGACCGTTATCATCAAATCCTCCACTATTTGTATTCACTCTGAGCCCATATAATGAAACGCCTTTTTGATTGGTTAAATAATCGCCTCCTGCGATTCCTGCAATTCCTTTTTGGTTATTCCGAATCGCACCAATAACGCCTGCAACATTCGTTCCATGACCATAATAATCAGGAACGGCTACGGATTTAAGTCTTGAATTGGCAAAAAAGTCCCATCCATCTACCATTCGAGAAGAAGATGGATTAACACCATCATACCCTAAGTCTTCATGCCTCCAATCTAAACCCGTATCAAACACACCCACTTTGACCGTAGGTTTCCCTGTTTCTATATTCCAAGCGGGTTCTACATTGGCGTGAGCATTTCGAAAACTTACAGTAGGGTGTAGTGAAGCTTGCTTGCTTTCATACAGAGAATCATTTGCTCCTGCTGTAGCATATCCTAAATAATTGGGTTCCGCATAAATAAGGATTGGAAAGAGCGTATTCAAAGAATCTTTTACGTGTTGAAGATTCATATTTACGGGAAAATGAAGTAAAAAAGTAGCCCAAAATGCAGGAATCGGTATTTTTTCACCTAATCGAGAAACGGTAACAGTATCGGTCGTTCGTAATAGAGGAAATACTTTGCTCGCTGTAATCGGACAAAAACTCCTATTGCTTGGTAATGTACCGTTCGAACAAAGGTTTTGTAATTTCTGCTGGATGGCACTCACCGCTTGTGGAGCTAAAAAATAATCCAAATTGCCAAAAACTTTTTCGCCTGTGCCAATCGTTGCATCTACTGCTTCCCGATTGACCATGTTTTCATTGAAACGAACGATGAGTTCATGCGCCATCGCTACAGGTTTGCCACGGGCATTCCGAATCACGGCGGTATCGGGTTGATAGGTCGTATATTTAACGGTTTTGTATGCTGAAATCGTTCCTTGCGTTTCGATTGCTGATAAATAGACTTGATGTTGGTTATCTACTTTGATTGCCATCGGTGTTTCCGTCGCGGAGGTAGAGAGGCTTTTAGACCATTCGGTACGCCCCCAAGCGTCCAATTTCATCATGGTAACGTCTTTGCTACCCGAATTGCCTTGCTCTTCCGCTACAAAATAAACCTTGCCTTCATCATCAACATCCAATGCTTTGGCAAAAGCGTCTCCTGAATCTTCTTTGGCAGCTTGTTTGTGAACCCATTCCGAACGTCCGTCCGTATCGTATTTTAGAATCGTAATTTCCTTTAAGCCATTGCTTTTGGTCGAATAGCCTGCTACAAACACATTCCCGTTGTCATCAATTTGCA
>JBEEMZ010000380.1:0-3858 GCA_041192405.1 Bacteroidota bacterium
AAAAAGGGAAGGAGGCTTGCATTGAATCTATCGAATTTGTCAAGGAATATTTAGAGAAAAGTACCAAAATGTTGTTCATCACCGCAGGAATGGGTGGTGGTACAGGCACAGGTGCTGCGCCGATTATCGCCAAAGCTGCTCAAGAAATGGGTATTTTGACGGTCGGTATTGTGACGTTGCCGTTTACATTTGAAGGCAAAAAGCGTATGGTACAAGGTCACGAAGGTTTAGAGGAGTTGAAAAATAATGTAGATACTTTAATTGTTATTTCCAACGACAAATTGCGCCAAATTTATGGCAATCTGAGTATTTCAGGAGCTTTTGCGCAAGCAGATAACATTTTAACAACGGCTGCAAAAGGGATTGCGGAAATTATCACGGTTCCTGGTTATGTCAATGTGGATTTTGAAGATGTAAATACCGTTATGCGGGGTTCGGGCGTTGCGATTATGGGTATTGGTGTTTCAGACGGTGACAATCGCGCTAAAAAAGCGGTTGATGCTGCTTTGAGTTCACAATTGTTGGAAGAAAATAATATTCAAGGTGCGCAACACATTTTGGTCAATATTACATCTGGCTCCAAAGAGGTTACAATGGATGAGATTTTTGAAATCACAGAATTTGTGCAAGAGGAAGCTGGATTTGGAACAAATTTAATTTGGGGAAATTGTTATGATGATACCTTAGGTGATAAATTGAGTGTAACTGTTATTGCAACAGGTTTTGAAACGAAAACGTTTGGTACGCCGCCGCCTGTGAAAGGTAAAATGGTCACACCTGCGCCAATAGTGAACAAAGATATAAGAGTTTCGTTAGATGAGCCGAAGCGTCCTGTACAACCGACGCAACCGCGTAATCCTTTTTTTAATACGGGGAGTTTCGACGAGGGTGACAAAAACTCCGGCACGATTGATTTAGATTCTAACCGATTTGTCAAACCGCGTTCCCCTCAATATAATTACCATGACGTAATCCGTGAGGAGCGTGAGAAGGAAAAAGAGAAAGAACGGGCGCGATTGCGGGAACAGGAGTTGGAACGCGAAAGAGAACATGAAAAAGAGTTATTATTGAAAAATGAGGAGCGTGAAAAAGAGCGTTTACAAGACGAAGACCGCCGCAAAAAGCAGCAATCACAAGATATGCAGCAACGGCGAGACCGCGTTAAAGCGAATTTTAGTAATGTGAAACTCAATAATCCTCAAACGATTATAGAGTTGGAGAATGAACCTGCCTATCTGCGGCGCGGGGTTCGGCTTGAAAATGTGCCTCATTCGTCGGAGCGCAATATGTCTAAATGGAGTATTGATGACGACGATTTGAGAACTTCGGGCAATTCTTTTTTGCACGATAACGCAGATTAATCAACGGTTTTTCGTAAATCATTCATATCCGATGCCTTGTCACAGTAATGGGACGAGGCTTTTTTGTGGATTTTTGGGTAACATTTTTCCCGCAGATTTCGCAGATTCGAGTGCTTAGAACCTTCATTCTGCGGGAAAACGTTCCCCAAAAATCTACAAAATCTGTTCAAAAGTCAGCGCATTACAATTTCCATTGTATGTGCATCATATTGAAAATCAGCGATTTGATTATTCAGTATCAACTGTACGGCTTGTTCGATAACCGTTAACGGCGCAATAAACCATTCTCGGGGCGCGTATCGCTTCCCTGTTTTATCGAAAACGTCCAAATCTAAACACGCTTTCCCAAAAAAATGATGCAACTCCTGTTCTAATTGCTGTGCCTGCACGTTAAAACATTCATAAGTCATCACCATTTCAACATCTGCCATTAAATAGGTCGGCGATTGGGACGCATTTTTAATGCGTTCGGCTACACTTGTCGTTGTGTAACCGATTTTATACAAATTTTTGAGTTTTTTAAGCGCAGGTTGTTTGCTTTTGGAAGTCAAAATATAGAGGTGACCTGCTGCTGTATCATCGCTTGTAATCACTTGATAATTCGTAGTCAAGGATGCTGCTATGGCATCTTCGTGCTGTGAGATGGATTTGCCATTCGACAACAAGGCTTTGTACAAAGACCGATAAAGCATATTGGATTCCGTACCATTTTCAAAAATAACCCGTGTCCGACCATCCTTACGCACCCGACTGCCACTTTTATAGGTTTGCGTAAGGTCTTGATAATCAACCTGTTCCAAATAAAGCAAAATACCATTATGTACATAAAATTCACCCACCCGCAAATGCGCTTGTTTAAATTCAATCAATTGTCGTTTCTGATTCGACAAGTTTTTTTGAACCGTTTTAAACAAAGCTTCATAATTATCAAAATCTTTACACGGTTTTCGCTGGGCAATAAAATCCGTTTGTGCTTTTTTGTCGGGATGCTGTGCGTGTTTGAATTGAAATAAATCATTATCTGAATCGTCGTTCAACAAACCAAATTCATCTTGTTCAAAAATCGCTTCTAACGAATCGGCTCTTTGGGGTTCATTCGACACCAAACCAAATCGGTCGTAAGGTTGCAGAAAAGTACCTTTTTGAGCATCTGCTTGAATGGATTTCAGCCGAGCAAACAATTGATATTCTTGAATCCCACCATTTTGTTGCGGAAGTCGTTGATTTTTTTCATAAAAATCATTAATTTCTTGAAAAGCCGCTATGGAACGCTCGTCTTCATTCCGTAAACCGCTATGATTCGGTTTTACATGTAGCAAACCAAATGGGTCATCGTTAAAAATGTCGTCTAAATTTTTTTTAATTGCCATGTTGTCGTTTGCGCTTTTGTTCTCGAATGTAAATTAAAACTTCTGCCATCCGTTTTTCAAGCGGGTTTGCTGAATCAAGTTGCGGAGGACGGTTCCATTGGGCATGGAACGCTTTAATTTTTTCCCACATCAATACGGCTTCTGCTTCGGTCACTTGAATCCGTGTGGATGCAATCACTTCTTGAATGATTTTCAACACTTTAGGTGTAACGGATTTTGATAATATTTCATAAGCCTTTTGAAATGGATTCACTTGGTCAATCAAATCAATATGCAAATCGTCTATATTGATAAATTTATCTGCCATTTGAATGAACCGTTTATCGCCCGAAACATGGTTTTTAACCACCGAATCTAACACAATATGTTGGCGCACTTCCTCGATTTCCGTTTCCGAAAGATGTGGATATTTGGTTTGAATGAGTTTCGGAATCAACACTTTATTAATCACTTCGGGGTCAATATTACCCGAAAACGCACTTTGTATGGTACTGTTTTGCAATAAGTTCGCTTTCAAATCATTCAAATCGGTTTCAATAATAGCTTTCACGCGTTGCGTACTTGGCGTTTTGAAACCGCGTACTTTGATTTCCCCTGCTTCGGGCAAGTCGTCTTCGGAAAGTTTTGTTTTGAATTTAAAATTCGGAGCTAAGACTTGTTCCATCAACAGCGAAGCTGTAATCGCTTTGAGCATATTATTGACCGCATCTTGTACAGACGCTTGAGCCGCGTCGGGTTGCGCAATCAAATTGGTGAATTGCGCATGGGTTTTATTCGGGCTATCGCGGGTGCAACGCCCAATAATTTGAATGATTTCGGTCAACGAACCCCGATAACCAATGGTCAAAGCGTGTTCACAAAACGTCCAATCGAAACCTTCTTTTAGAGAACGCTTTGCAACAAGTCCACAAAGTTCACGGATAGAGTAGTAGACTTTGGAATATACTCGTTCGGAGTAATTATTCACAGCATAATCACCTAATATTGAATCATCAATTGCGTTAAAAGTAGTGGTTGAGGATTTACGTGTAGCCATGATGAGAACATTCCTTTAATTCTTCATTTCCCTATTGGCGTTAGCCAGAAGAATGCAAGAGTTGAAAGGCAGATGGAAATAAGTCTCAAAT
>JBEEMZ010000381.1:0-6471 GCA_041192405.1 Bacteroidota bacterium
TATGATTTAAAAAATAAAGTTGGCGTTGGTGACGGTACTGCTTCAGGCACCGGAGCTGAAGTATTCGACGCGCTTTTAGCGCTGGGTTACAACCAGCGCGAAGTTAGGGAAGTGGTAAATAAAATAGATTCCACAAAAACCCAAGCCGAACAAATTAAACAAGCAACGACCCATTTTAAGAAAACGGCAGAAAAAGAAGTTCGTATTCTTTGTAAACAAGATAGTCGAGAGGATAGACCCGACGTATTTGTAGAACAAGGATTGTTTATCCTGCCTATCAAAAATGGTAATTATGCAATCGTAAAAGGGGAAGGTTATATTGGTATTCCCGAAATTACGACAAAAGCGCAAATTTATTCATCAAAACTGACTTTTGAGTTGGAGACTTCACTCATTGGCAATTCAGAAATGCAGCATTTGGATTTTGCTTATGCCAGTAGTTTGATAAGAACTTTTGTAGAAGATGATAGTTTAGTGTTGACGATTAGGGGACGAAAATATACGCCTCCCTTCGATTTTCGAGTGGGTACACAAACTATTTCTACTCAAAGCGTACAGACCGAAGTGGATGCAGGTTATGAAGGTAAAGAACAACTTGTTTTGATTGAAGCTAAAAATTCAACTAGTAAGAATACCATTATTCGCCAACTCTATTATCCATTTAGACAGTGGCAGCACTATACGAAGAAAAAAGTCAATATTTTATTCTTTGAAAAGCGTCGTCTGGAATATTTGCTTTGGGAGTTTACTTTTAAGGATGTAATGGATTATAACAGTATTGAACTTGTGAGAAGTGCTAAATTTGTAATTAAAAAATAAACACTCATGTTACGCAGTCGTTTTTAAAGACAAAATATTGTTTGGTAAAAGGCGTAGGTTTCGGAAACATTCAAGGTTTCCGAAACCGATTCTCTCGAAAAACAGCATTATATTTGCCTTAAAAAATAAGACTACGTAACATGAGTAAACACTTAAAATCGAATGTTTCGGAAACCTTGAAGGTTTCCGAAACATCTTCTGCATTTTACCAAAAAATCAGCTTTCATTCGGTTTGTCAATGGGTTGAATGCCTCGTTTTGCCAAATACTGCCCCACATTGATTTTCAAACCGTCCCATATTTCAATATCTCGATGCCAATCTCCAAAAATCCAATCTTTATTTAAGGGAGCAATTAAAACGCGCTGGCTTGCCGTAAAAAACTAAATCACCATTTCAACGCCAAATTCATGTAATTTATTGGTTTTGATTTGCCAAGCGATGTCTCCTGGCGTTTTAGATTCCGTTTCGATTTTGACATCTACTTCAATAACCAATTTGGGCGGTACATTTACATAAGGTGCGCCAATGCGATGCGCAGGCAAAGCCGCTTCATCAAAGACCGCAACATCATAAGCGGCTTTGCTTTTTTTCGACAGATTATTGCCAATTTCATTCGACATAACCCAATAAGGCTCCTCTTCGAGGTGATTCCATAGTTTGTTATTGATATAGTTCACCAAAATGGATTGATACCCACTACATGCCATGATTTCTTCAAATGTTTTTAGTCCGGACAAGACATCTTGATAACCTTTATAAAACCATCGGTCACCATCCATGATTTCACGGACTAAGTAATCGGGAACGACTAATTTAGTGGCTCCGCGCTTTGATTTTGATTTTTCACTTCCGATTATAGACATTGTTCAGATTTTTTATACAAAGTTAAACGGTTTCGTTTAGAAAACCAAATCCATTCATTTCATTTTATTGCAAGAAATATTTCTGAACCGTTCGCACCGTCTCGTCAATCTGACGGTCACGCGTCGGTTCGCCCATTGCCTCAAAACGCCAAATGCCGTTATCAACACGCAATTTGCCCATTAACATCGCCACTTTATCTACAAATTGTGGTTCAGACGAGACATTAAAAGTGGCTAATATATTTTCAGGACGTTGCGGCGTACCTTCAAAAATGCGAATGTGACTGTATGGAATCGTTTCAAAATCTTGTAGTTTATAACTGTTGAGCATGAAAACAATTTGAGTCGCTTTGGGATTGATTTGGGTCAAATCAATCGTAATCACTTCATTATCAATGCCATCATTGCCATTTGTATCGCCTGTGAGGTCGTCACCGCTATGAATAATGGCGTTATCATCGGAAATAATCATAGATTTGCCATTGATATTGCGTTTTTTCTTGCCGAAATAGATTAAATCCAATAATAGATTTTTTTCATCGAAAACCGCTACACTCGCGTCCAAATCTACTGATTTCTTATCAGAAAAGAGACCGAAAAACGTTTTTTCGATGATGACACCCCAATTGATGCCAATACAAAGTTGTTCCAAGCGGCGACCATCCTTTTTAAGTAAGTTTAAATGGTTGCCTTTCTTTAAATTCAAAGCCATACGATTGCGGATTTTGGATTGCTAATTTTAGAATGTATTGATTATTAATTTTTTATGAATTAGCATATTTTGCAATAATATCTTCTAAACCATTCGGCGATGTGCCTGCAATCTTGCCCAATGCCGTGAATTCCCAATCATTTTCACGCCGATAGATACATGCCATTTCGACCGATGTACCTGTGGCAGCATCTGCCGTCAAATCAAATTGATAAAGGGCTTGTCCTGTGATGTTATCGTAAAGGCGGACGGACGCATTTTGCACTTTTCCGAAATTGACAGGCGGCGTACCTCTGCCACGCATGAAATTATCGTCATAAATGGTGATGACTGCCATCAACATTTTAGCTTCGGCAGGGATTCTGTCGAGTTCGACCATGATTTTTTCATCATCGCCATTGTAAAAAGCAATACTATCTTCTGCGATCATTTTGCCATTCGCGTCGAGAATCAGCATAGACGCATCCAAATCGGCATAAACGCCCGCTTTTATATCCCAACTCAAGCCAATTTTGACTTTTTTGAGTCCAGGATTTGATTTTGATAGATTAATTCTTTCTCCCGCGTTCACTTTTCTTAATTGTAAAGGTGGCATATTTGAATAGTTTAAATTTTTTTTTGTAATAATAGGTAAGCGCGAAAAGAGCCTTTAAAGTTTCCTCAAAAAGCAAATCTTCGATAAGTTGGGGCAAAAAAACGAAGAAAATCCTATTTTTAGGGACGAGTTGAAAATCAAGGTGCGACGCATAAATTTGTTACATTTGCGTTTTATTGCAAAAAGCTATCTTGTTATGTTTCAAAAAGAATGGTTCGCGCTGATTTTAATTTTATTTTGCGCTTGTGGCGGCGAGACGCTCACGCCAAAACCACGTGGTTATCCACGAGTTGTATTTCCAGAGAAAGGTTATCAAACGTTTAATGAAAAATATTGTCATTTTTCTTTTGAATACCCCCAATATGCGATTGTTGAGAAAGATTCGTTATTTTTTCGGGAAAAAACAGTGAATGATTGTTGGTTCAACGTCAAAATCCCAGCTTTGAATGCTGAAATTCATTGCAGTTACTACCCGATTGATGCCAAAAATACGTTTGACAAATTGCGAAGCGATGCGTTTACGCTCGCCAATAAACATGATATTAAAGCCGATTATATAGATGAATTGCCAATTCGTAAACCTGATGGCACGATTGGTTACGTATTTAACATTGAAGGTGGTGCAGCATCGCCCTTTCAATTTTTTATAACAGACAGTACACGTCATTTTTTGCGCGGTTCGCTGTATTATCAAGCGAAAATTAATGCAGATTCGTTGCGCCCCATCAATGAATTTTTAAAATTAGATTTGATTCATTTAGTGAATACCTTCCAATGGAACAATAAGTAATACATCGTTCGAATTAGGATGCTTAGGATGCGAAGGATTGCAAGGATATTTTAGGACAAATTTGCGTTTTCAACCGAAACACCTTTTCAATCCTTCGCATCCTAAGTATCCTAATTCGAATGATTCATTCACTTATTTTTTTCTAATTCGTCATAAGCCATTTTGACTTTATCAAGACTTTCCCATTTACTTCCAACCATTTCTTCCAAAACCGATTTTGCGGCTTTAATTTCCCATTCCGCCTTAATTTTACCTTCAAGCGCGTCGAAATAAGATTTATTTGCCATATTATAATCTTCAAATTTGGCTTTATTAAGCGAAAAAAGTTCTGAAAGTTGCACTTTATTGGCTTCCGTCACATCCAAAACTTGAATCCGAACTTTTAAAACTTCTTGCGCACTCCGAAACGCATTCCAAGCTTTCATCACCTCGCCTCGAACCTTATTTTTCTTAGACAGTACCTCATATTCCGCCACTTTTTGTTTAGATTCCGCCATTTTGACCTTATATTTTCGTTGCACCAAATCACCAATATTAAATTGAATCCCTGCATTCCAAAGCGGATAAGTTACGACTTGTGGCACACGCGTTTGGTCAATGCGCTGACCAAAAAGTTGTTCGACCCCAAACGTATTTTTCAACAAATAAGGAAAATTACTTTCATTTAAATTGTAGCCAATCAATATATTACGTTTCCAATCGCTTTTAACGATTTTAATTTCCTCTTTTCGAATACTGACTTCTTGGTTCAAACCTTCCACATTCGGATTGTTTTGAATGGCTAATTGCACTAAAAAATCTTCAAAATTCTGCGGTTTTTCCATGCCACCTGCGTATAGAGGCGTGTACTCAACAGGTTGAGTTTGCGAAGTCGCGCTCGTAGTAGGCGATGCAGATTTGGCAGTTGGTAAACTTGATTTTTTATTGGGTTGCTGTGCTAACGCAATACATGTCATTACAGAAAATCCTATTAGGCAAATTTGTTTTTTTAAATACATCGGTTTTATTCCTTAGTTTGTTTTTAATTAAAAAGTTAACTCATTGATTATCAGTTTTTTATAATGTTGATTTTTTTTGAATTAACCTTTCCTTTCCCCCGTGGCAGCAAAATTAAGGGATTGATATGAAAAAAGCTACCTTTTTAAACGTTTCTTAACGCATTTAATTTTGAATCATTTTATTTGTAACAATGATATGTTATGGCTGCGTTGCCTAAAACTGTTTTAAGGTTTATGGACAGATTGCGCCGCAAGAAGGGGCAGAGAGATGAACATTTTAAAAAATCTTTTTTAAAATGTTTTTTTGTACAAATCCTTTTTTTTGTTTTTCTTTGTAAAAAATTTGTAAAACCAAACAGGAACAAATGACTATTGAGAAACAATTTACAATCTTAGCCTTTATTTTTGGCATGCTTGCGGTGCTTTTAATTCCACCCTTTCAAGCTCCCGACGAGTACAATCATTGGTACCGCGCTTATCAAATTACAGAAGGCGTTTGGAAAGGCGTTCGCACGGAAGATGCGCGTTTAGGCGGCGTGATGCCTGTCAGTATGCAACAATGTGTTGCAAAATTTCAACCTTTAAAGTTTGATTATGCGCGTAAAACGGGGTTTGATACGATTCAACACTACTTGAAATTGCCTTTGGACAAGGAAAAAACCACTTTTGTGGATTTTACAAACACGTCTATGTACGCACCGACAGCTTACATACCACAAGTTTTAACACTTTTTGTTTTGAAATATTTGAAGGTGCCGCCTTTACTTGGTTTGTATATCGGACGTTTTGCAATGTTGTTATATTGGATTGGAATGATGTATATTGCTTTGAAAATCATGCCTTTCCGTAAAGAAACCTTGTGCATTGTCAGTTTATTGCCTGCTTCCATTTTTATCAACTCGACGTTGAATGCGGATATTGTTACAAATGGATTGTGCTTTGTGGTTATTGCGTGGAGTTTTAAAATTGCAACAGAAAAAAATGATTTAAGTATTAGAAATCAAATTTTATTTGGTTTGCTGGTTGTTTTAATTGCATGGAACAAAATCGTTTATACGCCATTAGTGCTATTGCTACTGATGAATCTTTCAAAAGTTGAAAAACCAAGAAAACTTATTTTAATGCTGGTTTCCACGTTGATTGCAAGTGCCGCAATTATCCTTTGGTGGCAAAAGCAAACGCAACCGTTGTATCTGACCTATGAAAAATATAATCCACAATATGTTGATTCTCAGGAACTGCTGAAATGGGTGGATCCGCAGGAGCAATTTAAATTTGTATTAAATCATCCTTTTCATTTTTTTAAAATCTTGATTCCATCCTACCTTGCCGATGCAGGTGGCATGATGTCAAATTATGTTGGGAAATTTGGTTGGGAACCCAATTTTCTTCCGCGCCCCTTGTTAGTATTGCTGTTTTGGATGATGTTGGTTCAAATCCTGAAAGATTTTACACCATTGTCGTTGCGTCCTCGTCTCTATATAGGTGTGCTTGGCGCGGTTATGTGCGTTGTTTTTGCGGGCTTGATGTATGCTTTATGGTGTCCTGTGGGCGGCGGCAGGGTTTGGAATTTTCAAGGGCGGTATTTTATACCCATTTTTCCCCTGTTTTTTTTGGCATTGCCTTATTTAAAAGATTCCAAATTTTTGATAAATGTGTGTAAACAATCTAAAAGCACCACCATAAATATCAT
>JBEEMZ010000382.1:0-3830 GCA_041192405.1 Bacteroidota bacterium
GTCCGTCCGTATCGTATTTTAGAATCGTAATTTCCTTTAAGCCATTGCTTTTGGTCGAATAGCCTGCTACAAACACATTCCCGTTGTCATCAATTTGCAAATCATTCGCTGCGTCTTCTAAACCGCTCCCATCAAACGTGCGCACCCATGCAACCGATAAACTGGGATTTAATTTGAGGGTTTTAATATCATAATTCGTTCCATCACTGGATGCCTTACCTGTAATATAAATATTGCCTTGATTATCCTTTTTGACCGCTACGGGTTGGTCGAAACCCGTTCCTGGTAATTGATTGCGCACCGCATTTAACAAAATTCCTTCCGTATTATAGCGAACGATTGCATAATCCCAATTGGTAAAATCCGTTCCACTCGCTCCGACAATCAATAAATTGCCAGCGTCGTCCCATTCCAACCCTGCGGGGATTTCAGGTAAATTGGCATAATCGTATCGTTTTTGCCAAAGATTCACGCCATCAGTATTCAGTTTTAACAAGAGAAAATCACTCATGGTCGTAGCACCTTCACTCGCTCCCACGACATAGACATTGCCTGAAGGATCGGTTTTAAGGGCTGTAGCAACATCATTTTGATTAAAAGGGCTATTATATTGAACCGCCCATCGTTGATTGCCATTGACATCATACTTAACGACAACCATATCAAATTGTCCATTCCTTTTGGTCGTACCGCAAACATAAATATTATTTTGCGCGTCAATGGTGACTCCCACTCCAAAATCATCTTGATTGCCGCTACTATTGTAAAATCGTTGCCATAAGACATTGCCTTCAGGGTCGGTTTTTTGGACCCATATATTCGCACCCTCATTGGCCATTGAGGTATTGCCAACACTCACTAAATGATCGTCACGGTCTATTACGGTGCTATACCAATCGGAGTTAATTGGGCGAGCATCGGCAATGGACCATTCTTTGTTGACTAAGGTTTGGGCATTTGCGGTTCCGCTGCAACCATACAAAAACAACATAAACAATACACTGGTACGCCTACAATAGACATACCATTCATTGGTGAACGTTTTTTTCATCATGAATAAAAAAGTTTGTAGCAAATTCAAAAAGAACAGCTACTTTTGTTGTATAAAAGAATTTGGATGCCCTTTGCCGATGTCTTTAGAGGCGGCAAAGGGTTTTATATTGATAGTGGTCAATATTCTAAAATAGAAATCACAACTTTAAGGAAATCAAAAGGATTGACGGACTCTACGGAGCATTTTTGTTTCTATAATTTAAGACACCCATGATTCGTTTAGAGTTTTGTTACTAAAAATTGTTGACTCTGCGAAATTACATATATTTTTTTTAAATGCAAATAAAAGGTTAATTTTTTTTAAAATTATTTTTGCTCCTACAAATTAGCTCTTTAATTCCATTCGTACAAATCCAACTTGTCCACCACAAAAATACACAATTTTACCACAACTTATTGATTAAAACAGAGTTCTATATTATGTATATATAAAATATTGTTAACAACGCTGGCACTGACGCAGCCCCTCGCAGTCGAGCCTTTGCGTGGGGGTTTGCGAGGGTTTGCCGCGCAGTGCTTTGTTCGCAGTAGTATTTTTAATATTTATTATTCTTTTAAAATATAACAATCCTCTTCATGCATTTCCATACTTCTTTATTACAAGCAAATTTTCTTCTTCCACATTCATTACTATACTTTTATTTAGTATGTTTTTTTAACTCCAATAGGTAAAAGATAAGTAATTATAGCAGGTGTAGAACAATATTCAGGTAATACATTTTTTTTAAAAAATACATCATTAGTCAGATAATCGTCAACAAAATCATAATATTTAGCTACTACAGTATCGCATCTTTCTTTTTTTAAAGGTTCTTCGAGGTATTTATAATAATTTTCGATCAAAGCACCTTGTTTGTAAAGTTTGATACTCATTATAGCAAACTTTTGTCTTCTGTTTTTTTCATCAAAAAACACCTTAACTGCAATTCTACCGTTAATAGATTTGCCACCTAATGAATCGGTAAGATACTGCACTTGGTTTTTAAACACAATGTCATACAATACTCCATAAACCTCACAAGGTATTGAGTCATTTACTCGTTTTTGGGCACCTATCAAACCGTAAAAGCATAACTGAATCAGCAGAATTAATATATATATATTGTTTTTCATTTAAAAAGGTAAAAATTTAATAATTAATGGCTGATAACCTTCTCTTGGCTTATGATTTTTATAAGGGCCTGTACCATTATTATTCACGTTGCTACCTTTGACAAAATGATCTACAGCTTGGTCATACCTTTTTTGGTTATACCCGTCCATGAGCATGGCACTCATGGCTTCTTCATATTTTTGCCCTTCGGGTGAGGCATTTCCAAGTTGCTGAAATCCAGTTGGAAAATCGCTTGTTGCTGCAACACCTCTTCCAAATAAATAGGCTTCCACTTCTGAATTAACGCCTTCAGGAGGACGACCATTTTCTCGTTGATAGCCATGAAATAGCTCGTGAGCTACGTTATCAACTTGCCTACCCTCAGAAATACTTGAATTGAGTAGTGCGCCCGCTTTTATTTCACCACCTCCTTTTTGGTATTGAGGAAGTACATTGCCTTGATCATCTCTATAATTGAATTGAAGTGACATAGCTCCTGCTGCGGACGCAACATTTTTGAAATCAAAACTATTGGTTGAAGCAATCATATCTTTTAACACGGAAGCACCTCCTTTTGAAGTGTTCATGCCATTCAAATATTTAACACTCGCGCTTACAAAGGCATTATCACCCGTATATTTCATATTGGCATTATATAGCATTTTATCTTCTTTGCCGTCATTATTGGTGTAATAAATCCAAATTTCTTGCCCATCTGGATCTATAAACAAGGTTGGATTGTTCGCTACATAATTGTAAGGAGATAACGCTGAATATTGCGCCGCTTTGGGATCTATACTCCTCCACCGTGCCATTAACGCAGGGTCAATAAATTGAGTATTAATCAAAGAATCTTTTAAATCATAAAGAAACATCACACCTGATTTGGGGCTGTATAAAGCATAACCTATTCTTTTACAGTCTTTATTATCAAAGACTTCTTGATTTTTAGTTTCATAATAAAGCACTTTCTCGTTAACACCAAGGGCTTCATAAGGATTTTGTGCTTTTAAAAAAGCAATTACTGAAATTGGAACACAAAATGTTAAAAATACTCTTTTCATAAGATTGATGTTTTAGTTTAATTTTGAGAATTTTGTTTTTGAGCCTGAATTTGCATTTCTTTCATCCATCGTTCATATTGTTCTTTGGGCATTTCTTCGTAACCCAAATCATCTATTCGCTTGTAAATTTCATTAATTTTCGATTTTAGTAGCTGAAATTCAGGATAATCTTTCACAATTTGAAAATCTTTATACCCTTTACTTTTGGCAAGTGCCAAAAGTTGCTGTGTTAAAACATTGGATTTTAAACTCAATGCAACAATGTAATGAGGATAATATTTCAAGGTTAAATCTAAACAATTTAACACAAAATTATCATTGGATCCATAATCGTACTTCGCAAGGTACTCGGCTGCTAAATCGGTTAAACACATCGCAATACTCTCGGATTGAGTCAGAGCAGCCATATAAATTTTACTTTGAATCGCCTCCGATTTAATATGACTGGATGAAATGATCCAAGCATCGGTTGAAAAATGACCATTCGTTAATTCTAAATTAAACCAACGCCTATTTTCGTCCCTATGTTTAATGTATAAATGATTCGGTGCAAGTGCTAAAAAAGATTCTGCTCCAAACTCATCTGTTAGGATTTTGTATAGGAATGGCAAGGAATGGCA
>JBEEMZ010000383.1:0-3817 GCA_041192405.1 Bacteroidota bacterium
AATGCGATTAAAAACAATTGCATTTGCAAATTGTTTTATTTTTATAGGCTCAGCTATTTTCAAACATTTTGCATGGTCAATAGTGATTCGCTCTGCTAATAAATCCGCTATTTTTTGAATTTCTGTTTCCTTGCTATTGACAATAATGCCTGTTTTTTTTGATATATCAAAAAAAACGCCATTTGATTGTGTCACAGATTTAGGTTTGGGAATAATGTGAATGCCTGTTTCGGGTGCAATCATTGTAGGAAGCATTGCTTTGGGGGCGGTGGTTTGAGCATCAATATTTTGCGCTGTAAAAACCCATAAAAAAAATCTAAAAAAGCGATAAAACATGGTTTTGTCATTAAAAAAATGATGAAAATAGGATTTAGAATAAAATTTGGCGCAAATTATAAAAAAAAATGACAAAAAAAGAACTTGTTTGTTAGAAAAAAAACAGTATTTCGCCCCGTAAATAAAAAAACTTCCCTGCGATAAGCAGGGAAGCCGGATCGTGTTAGTCCCTTCTTGCTTTTGCAACAACGAACACACATTTGACGGCTGCATTTTACCAAGTCACTCATTTTTTTAAACAAAATTGTAAATTTTTTAAATATTTCTTTTTCCTATGCGAATAGCTTTAATTGGATATGGCAAGATGGGTAAAGTCATTGAAAGCATTGCCCTTGCTAAACATCATCAAATTGTTTTAAAAATTGATATTGGTAATTATCACGATTTTACCCAAGCCAATTTGCAAAAAGCGGATGTAGCGATTGAATTCACGCGTCCCGATGCAGCAGTTGAAAATATTAAAAAATGTTTGGAATTCGGTGTGCCTGTGGTGATTGGTACGACAGGTTGGCTGCAAGAATTGGACAATATTCAGCAAATTTGTCAAAAACAGGAGGGTGCGATGCTTTGGGCAAGCAATTTTAGCATTGGCGTTAATATTTTCTTTGAAATGAATCGTTATTTAGCCCAAATGATGAATCACGCGCCTCAATACGAGGTGACGACGGAAGAAATTCATCATACACATAAATTAGATGCGCCGAGTGGCACTTCGATTACGATTGCACAGGATTTAATTTCGATTTTGGATAAAAAACAAAATTGGGTGAATCATTCTTCCAAAAATCCGAATGAATTGGAAATTATTTCAAAACGCATTGACCCTGCGCCCGGTACGCATACGATTAATTATCATTCAGCTGTTGATTCTATTGAAATTAAACACACGGCGCATAGTCGAGAAGGTTTTGCGGCGGGTGCAATTGCGGCGGCGGAATGGTTGGTTGGAAAAAAAGGTTGTTTCCAAATGCGAGATATGTTGGCTTCCAATTGGATGAAATGATGAATGATGAATGATGAATGATGAATTAGGTAATTTATAAAATATTGATAATCAATTATTTGAAAACTCATCCTTCATCATTCATCCTTCATCATTCATTAAACTTTCGACAATTCGTTTTTCAAATAGTCAATCACTTTCACTTCGATCGAGTCGAAACCGCGCAAATCGCACAAGTAACAAGTGATATAATCACCCAAAAACACGAAATACAGCGATTTTTCTACGAAATTTTTGCCTTTTGACCACAATTCAATGACAGTCGAAGTATATTCACTGATAATATTTTTGTTAATATCAATCCGAACCGCATTGCGTTGGAAATCGTCTTGATTTCTGAAATAAACCACTGCTAATTGATTGTTTTTCTCGCGCCAGCCGACCAATTCGTTATGATTCATCTCAGGAACGACGTGATGCCAAGCCAAACATTTGGCATTTTCGTTGACCTGTTGACGGAAACGAACCGCAACCGATTCCATTTTATCTGTCGTATAAATAACAGGAATTTTACCTAATAGCTGTCCTGCTAATTCTTGTGCTTGTTTTTTGATATTTTCACGCTCTTTTTCCAACAATGCGATAGAGCCTTCAATTTGCTTAATCACTTGACTACCAATGAGTTTCAAATAATTCAAAACGAATAATTGTTGCACCAAAGAAAATCCGAGACACGCACGCGGTGAAGGCCAGTTATTTGGGACTTCAATAAAATCTAAATCTAACTCTTTCGCTTTTGCAATCACCTTGCCACCCGAAGCAATACAAACGATTTTTGCGCCTGTTTTGAGCAACGCTTCAAACGCAGCTAAGGTCTCTTCCGTGTTGCCCGAATACGAGGAGACAATTACTAAACTAAATTTGTTAATAAAAGCAGGAATGGAGTATCCTTTTCCGACATGAAAAGGCACTTTAAGCGAATCCCGCGTAAATTCGCCAACGAAATTCGCGCCAATGCCAGAACCGCCTAAGCCCGATACATACACATTGCGAATCGGCGAAGTATGTTGCCGAATCGTTGCTTTGCGACCAATCTCTAAGGATTCCGTCAATTGAGCAGGGAAACGCTCTACTAATTCAATCATTTTCATTGTCAGAAATTTGGTTGTGGGTAGCTCGATGCTACGCAATTGTTTGATAATAAATGAGTTACGATAATTAAACGCGTTTGCAAATGCGATTGTTACAAACGACTGCAAAACTACATAATTCAATCCGAATGTTTCAACGGGTTTTTAAATTTTCTTACGAATAAATTTTACCTTTGCATCGAATGCGCAAAAAATATAATTTTTGCCCCGAATTACACGAATTCACACCAATCAATTAGGAGATTTATTTGTGCAAATTGGTGTAATTCGGGGCAAATGCACTTTTAAAATTGGACATTTATGGCAAAACATAACGAAATCGGTCAACAAGGTGAAATGCTGGCGGTAGATTTTTTAAAACAAAAAGATTATATTATTTTACACCAAAATTGGCGTTATGGACGTGCTGAAATTGATATTATTGCCCGTCAAGGGCGTTTGATTGTGTTTGTGGAGGTGAAAACGCGTTCGACAGATGTGTTCGACGCGCCAAAAGATGCCGTTAAACGCAAAAAAGAGCGTTTAATGATTCGTGCTGCGAATGCGTTTATGGAACAAATTGGTCATGAAGGGGCGATTCGATTTGATATTATCGGAATTGTTTTGCAAGGCAATGAACCTAAAATGGAACATTTGGAAGATGCGTTTTTTCCTGGATTTTTTTATGATTAAAATCTTAATCTATTGATTATCAATTAATTATGTTATGAAAATATTATTGCTCGAAGATGATTTTACGCTTTCAAAAGAAATTAAATCTTTTTTTCTTTCAAAATCTATGTATTGCGACCCTGTTTTTGATGGTTTGCTGCTTTTGAAACAGTATCATGCGGAACAATACGATTTGGTTATTTTGGATATTAACGTACCTGGAATCAATGGTTTGGAAGTTTGCGAAACGATTCGATTTGAAGATAAAAAAATTCCGATTTTGATGCTGACTGCTTTTGGTGAGATTGAGGACAAATTAATGGCGTTTAAAAATGGGGCTGATGATTATTTGGTAAAACCATTTCATTTGGAGGAATTACTTGCGCGTGTAAATGCATTGTTGCGTAGGAAAGAAATTCCTCAAAATGATTCTGAAGTATTGATTATCAATGATTTAGAAATTTTTATTTCAGAAATGAAAGTGAAAAGAGCTAATGAATTGATAAAATTGACTCCCAAAGAATTTAAATTATTGACGATTTTAGCTTATGCGAAAGGGCGCGTTTTGTCTAAACAAGATATTGCAGACAAATTATGGGATTATCATATTGAAACCAATCAAAATACGATTGAAGTGTATATCAATTTTTTGCGCAAAAAAATTGACAAAGAGCATGCTGTAAAACTCATTCATACCAAAGTTGGATATGGTTATTATTTGGTTAGTTAGTTGGTT
>JBEEMZ010000384.1:0-3811 GCA_041192405.1 Bacteroidota bacterium
CATTTCGACCTTTGCAGGCGTTACGGTGAATGGACAAGGTTGTTTGGTTGCCTTCCGCGACCCGCGCCCTGCCATGATACAATGTATCCGTTGGCATGCGAATGATACGTTACGTCCCGATTTTGGATTTTTTACGCCGTTGCTGCAAAGCCCGATAGATTGGTATGCCAATAACAGTTATTTGAATACAGGCAACGTATTGGCGTTTTCGGGATTAGAAGCCAGTGATTCGGGGCAATATTACGCCCGTCGCGCTGCCGTGCCAACGATTTCACTCTTTCCGAACTTGCAAACCGTTCAAAGTCGGACGATTGCTCTTCAAATGTGTTGTGTTCCGATAGTGGATTCGGTGAGTCGGACGATTCAGACAGGCGATTCCGTATTATGGGGCGGCGTACAACGCAAAACCACAGGGCGTTATTCCGACACCGCTATCGGACGCGCTCCAAATGGTTGCGACAGCATCCATGTTTTGAATTTGCGCGTCGTGAATTGTAATCTGACCGTGCAACTCACCCGTTTGGAAGATTGTCTGACCGCTGTAGCGACTTCGGCGTATCCAATCCGTAGTTCCGTTTGGTCGAATGGAGCGCGAAGCCAAACCATTTGTGTTCAAAGTTCGGGTCGTTATGCCGTCACGGTGACGGATTCATTGGGTTGTACGGCAACCGATTCGTTGAACGTCGTGCTCTTACCCAAATATCGGTTAGATACGGCACAGTTAGATTGCCGCAATAGTCAAACGTGTATGCCTATCCTGTTGACCCGCAGTCTGCGACAAGGCACAGGCTTCACGGTGCGCCTCACCTACAATCCAACCCAAGTACAACCCAATGTGAGGAGCAGTCATGCGTACCAGTATTTGATGAACAATCGAACTGGCGGCTACCTCCAACAAGACACCAGCAATCATACCTTAGTCTTGACATTCGGTCCGACAAATGGCACGACCATGAATGGCAATATTGGGGATACGTTGATTTGCATTTCGTGGCTTGCCGCAACCAACAACTTGCCGAATCATACGATTGCGCCGATAACAGGTTTAATCGAAGAATCCATTCAAAATCGAGACGGTTTCTTTGCAAATGCGTTAACGACTCAGATACGGCTTTTGACTCAAACCGAAGGTTTATTAGTTTGGCTCACGAATGCCAATAACGCCTTACACACCCAAAGTACACCGACTTATCCGACGACGGTAAAAATGGGGATTCCCAATCAAATGTCTGTAGCAGGCACGGTGAGTGCAGGGCAGGTTTTAATACAATCCATTCAAGGCAATCATTTACAAGCGACTCGAGCATTACCACCCGTCTTAGGGATACCCGATTTCAATGGTGTAGATGCCAATTTATTATTTTTGTTGATAGCGGGTTCGAATGATGCACGGGTGATGAATCTTTCCACGACTCAACTCATTGCGGCAGATATTAATGGCGATGGATTTTATACGGCGGCTGATTTAACGGAATTTGAATATCGAGCAACGCGTGAATTGACTGGATTTATGCAAAATACAGGCATCAGACAAAGTTGGCGGTTCTTCCTTAAAAGCAAACTCACTACTGATTTGACTTATCGGATTAGTTATATGCGTTATGTGGATTCTACCAGTGGTTTACGCATTATGCGCTATCGGATTCCGCGCATCGAAGCAACGATGCCATTAGATAATGCTTATTTAGCGCGTTGCGATTTGAAAACGATCGATGTGAAAGCGTGTTTGATTGGCGATATTGATGTCAGTAACACGGATATGCGGAAAGGCAAGATGACGGATCAAGTAGTGTTGCGGATTCCACCTTGTCCAAACTTGATTCGACTAATTCCCGTTTATTTCAAATCGGATAGTTTAGTCTATGGAGTGGATGCTATCATTGAAAACTTTAACGTGAATATGCTTTTTTTAGGCATAGACTCTGTTCGAGCAGGCGTTCAAGTAGTACCTGTTTTTTCAAGCAATCCGCAAAAAGCGGTTATTTTAGCTTACTCAACAAGTGCTGCGCCTATTGTCGCGGATACTACTCGTCCACTCTATTACTTGCGAGTCCAATATCCAAACGCAACATGGCAACCTGAAGCATTTGGAAATATGACTTGGTATATCAATAATTCGATTGCACGAACGAATATTCAAACTGATATATGCACAGGGGACGATGATAAAAAAATTCCACCGCCACCATTTATTAAAGTGTATCCAAACCCATCATCAGGCATTGTGACCGTTGAATCAGACAAAAGTGTAGGCATGATTCGCGTATATGATGCGATTGGCAGACTCCTTTTGAATCAAGACGCAAGTGATTTGCGCACCGATTTAGATTTAACCCCTTTTGCAAGTGGCTGGTACGTCGTGCGCATTGGAAATCAATCGTTTAAAATTGTCAAAGAATAGTGTGAGTATTTCGCGTCGGTTTCCGAAAATTTTCAAGTTTCGGAAACCGATACGAAATAGTTCGTTTTCAATTTAAAATTAAAACAATGAAAAAAATATATTTAATCCTTTTATTATCAACGATTTACCAATTTGCCAGCGCACAAATGTCGCGTGTTGGGAATGATAGTTTAATCATCCACTTTCCTATCGGCATAGACCCGAGCCGCTTGACCATGATGGAAGGTTTACGCCTGCACTATCGCGTGGATATCATAGATGCGTTGCCTCGTTTGCAAATGCAAGTATGGAAATTCCAAAATGAAGCCGATAGAAATGCTTTTTTAACCATTTGGGGCACTTATGTTGCAGCATTAGAAAAAAGCGTTTTGCAAGTCTCCGAACCTAAAAAGGCAAGACCGCGTATCTCAGAAGATACAATAACAATCGCTTCTGCTAATTATTGGTCGCAAACCTTTTTGCGTCGTTGTCCGCAAGCGGGGAATACAGTTGTAAAAGTGGCTGTAATTGACGTTGGAATTTTCACTTCGACAGGTAATACGCCTCAGAATGCGTTATTAAACCGTTATTTTGACCGTGATAGCAGCCGCAATTTCACTCAAGAGACGGATGCCAATTCACCCGTCCAAGACAAAAGTCCCTTTTTACATGGAACACGCGTTGCAGGCGTAATTGCCAATATTTATGATAGTCTTGGAATGAACAGCGCATTTCAAAAATTGACCATTTTTAAAGCCTTTAACCAAAATGGTGAAGCAAATTTATGGCATATTCTGAAGGCTATTGATGCTTGTATTGCTCAAAAAATTCAAATTGTCAACTTATCCTTTAATTACACCGCGAATTGGCCGCCGCGAATTGGCGCGACACAACCTAAGTTGCTACTCGAAACGGCTATCAATATCGCTAAAAATTACAATATGCTTTTTGTGACTGCAGCAGGAAATGAAGGCAGTAATGTAGATAATAGTCAAAATGTTGGATTCTTTCCAACCAACTTTAGATGCGACAATTTAATAAAAGTAGCAGCAGATTCTATTGGTATGCAGCCCGCTTCGTTTTCAAACTATGGCGGGAATAGCGTTGATATTGCTGCTTGCGGCACTGTGGTCGTCGCAGGACGTAATGATACATTGATGGTAAGTTCAGGGACATCATTTGCGGCACCGATTGTCACCGCGCTTGCCGCAATAGAGGCTTCTAAATTAAGTAGTTTTGATTGGTGGGCAGTCAAGCAAGCATTGCGAATCCGTTTCAAACCAACAATTCCAACGGGTTGGCAAAGTAAACTTCAAACAACGGGCGGCGTACTTAAACCGATTTGCGATTAACAAATGTGAATTTAGCTTCGCTAAAAAAGTTTGGCATTGATTTGAATTAAGAATGAAGGGTGCAAAAACATCTTCATTC
>JBEEMZ010000385.1:0-3789 GCA_041192405.1 Bacteroidota bacterium
CAGTATTAAAACAAGTCAAAATATGATTTTAGCATCTATGATTGCAGATGATAAAATCAATTCTAACTTGACTTGGGCGGCTTATATGCGGGGTAGAGCCTACATTAGTGGCAATTTGGGAGTCGGCACGAATGCGCCAACAGCACAATTACATACCGTTGGTACGGTTCGGCATCAAGGATTAGGAACAGGAACGGGACGTATATTAGTTGCAGATGCTAATGGAAATGTGTTTTTATCCAACATCCAAACCTTCAGCAGAGAGCAAGCCGAAGCAATGACAACTCAAATCAAAGAGCAAACGTCTGAAATCGCGGACCTCAAAGCCCGTTTGGAACGCCTTGAAAAATTGTTGTCTGCGTCGAATGGTGCAGCGATTACGCCGAATCCGACGAATGAAAAAGTCGTTTTAGAACAAAATCGCCCCAATCCTGCGAATGATTTGACCGTAATTGGTTATGAATTGCCAGAAAATTATAGCAAAATGGTTTTAAATGTAACCGATTTGAATGGCAAAATTATCTTTACTCAAACCTTAACCGCTTTCAAAGGCGATATTGAAATCAACACGGGTTCTTGGGCAGAAGGTACATATTTGTATTCGCTCGCAGCAGATGGTAAAATATTGAAAACCAAGAAGTTAGTAGTCGTTAAAAATTAAAATGTACTTTTTCACATTGCGTCGAAGTGCAACTTCATTCTTGGCAAGTTGCACTTTTTTGGCGAATGTGAATTCAACCTATAAACAATTAAAATATTTTTTATTATTCTTTTTAAATCATTGATTCAGCATGAAAAAGGCATTTCAATTTTTATTATTTATGTTTTGCGCGTCCACAGCCGTTGCGCAAACGGCAACCCCATCCGATTCATTAGAAATTGTCGTCATTTTTGGCAATGAAGAAACCCTGAATTATTGGAAAACGCTTTTACGTGCCAACGAAGTGGCTGTATCCGAGCCTTCAGGAGCCCGATTATGGCGAATTGCGATCCGTTCATCCATCGTCATTGGTGGTCGGACCATCGTATTGGAAGATCCCGCAACGATTATTGGCGTGATTGGCGGAAGAGCTGATGCGATTGGTTTAATTAGTGCCAGTGGCAATACGAATTTTACGTTACCTCATTTAACACCGCCCTATTTACTGAATAGCATCAATGCAAGAGAAAATGGCTATCCATTTTTAACGCGACCAATAACGATAGATAGGAATCCTTTTAATATTAATGATATTCCGTTTTTGCCAACGGCACCGATCGAAGTCCAGAGAGATTTGAAAATTTATTTATTGGATACAGGTATTGAGTTGGATAACAATAATACGCCTAATCATAACTTGCTCAAACGGCATGTGGATATGACTGCCGCAAAGGATTTTGTGAACAACACCGATTTCCCAAACGATGATCATGAGGAGAGACACGGAACGGCAGTTGCAGGTATTGTAACGAGGTATCTCAGTTATTTAAACAATCCATCGGGTAAAAGCGTTAAAATTACACCCTTCAAAGTATTAAATCGGAATGGTGTAGGCACCACTTTCAATATCATCAAAGCGATTGACCAAGCCACTAAAAATGGTGCGAACTTGATTAATTGTAGTTTTGCCATCAAAAAACGCTTCCTGCCTTTTTATGGCAATGCCCCTTTGCAAATTGCCATTGATAAAGCACGAGAAAAAGGGATTCTATTTATTACAGGAGCAGGGAATGACGATTCCAATATTGAATGTCGCCCCGTTTTTCCTGCCTCGCTTCCAAATGACAATATACTTACAGTAGGAGCCTGTCAGTATCAAAATTCAGAGCAACAGAAAGCATCTTTTTCCAATTACGGAAAACGAAGTGTGGATGTATTTGCACCAGGTTTTCGGATTGGTACGACGGGTAAAGAGAATACTTTGGTACGTATAACTGGTACTTCTTTTTCAACGCCGATTGTCACAGGATTAGCTGCCTTACTCGCCGTACAAATGGCATCCAATGCTCCAATGAACGCTCCGTCAAACGCTCCAACAGCTCCAACAAACGACCCAATTGATTTTAGGCTCATCAAAAAAATCATTATGGACAATGCCGATGGGAGATTAAGAAGTGAATCCGTGAAAGGCGTTATTAATTGCCCGAAGGCATTAAGAACTTTATAATCTTGATGGTGTAGCCTTATTCCGTAGGCAAATATAATTTTGTTTTATGTTTCGGAAACCTTGAAGGTTTCCGAAACATATTGAAAAAACATCGAAAATTTTGCGGCTTATCGTTAAAAGTAATTTAAATAGCGTATTTTTACCATTTGAAAAAAATATCGCATATTTTAAACAAATTACTTCTAATCGTATATGAATCAATGGATTAAGTGCAAAAAGGGTTATTTATTACTATCCGTTTGCCTATACCTCAATTGTCAACAGGCAACCCATTCTCAATTTTCAACACAAAAAGGTGTTCCCTGTGATACAACTTCGGCTATTGCTGCCTATAAAAAAGGCAAATATGCTTTTAATGCTTTGAAGGATAATGTTCAAGCATTGACTTTTTTTAAAAAGGCACTCGTGATTCGACAAAATTGTGTTCCGATGGATACTTTAGAACTCTTTCGGATGTATTTCAACGTTGGCAACACGCATTTTGAAATGGGCAATTATATGGAAGCCGTTAAACATTTTGAAGTGGCTAAACATTGGATTGAAACCCTGTCTAAACCAAGTTTCCAAGCCCTAAATCAAGCTCAATTAGGTGCTGCACTCGGTTTTTGGGGTGAAAATGACCGTGCTTTAAACGCGCTCACGCTCGCAAAACAGCAATATCAAATCCTAAACGATACCTTGAAACAGGCAGAAATTGCGAAACAAATGGGTATGTGTTATTATAGAAAATCAAATATGGAATTGGCTATAAATCAAACAGTTGAAGCCATTTTTGTGTACGAACAACAGCATTCGGACTCCGATTTAGGAGATTGTTTCAATAATTTGAGCATCTGCTACCAGAAAAAAAATCAACCAGAAGACGCAGCACAAGCACTCGAAAAAGCATTGGCTTTTTATCAAAAAGCCTATCAACAAGCACCTAATCCAAATATTTTATCCAGAATTGGAAATGTGCATACGGCATTTGGACATTTGCATTTGAAGCAAAAGCATCTAAATCAAGCTTTTATAGATTATCAAAAAGCATTAACGATTATCAAACAAAATCAACAGTCCATTTCAATCACCTATCAAGTGGAAGCACAAAACGGCATTGCGGCAGTTTATGAGCAACAACAACAATATCAAAAAGCATTAGCATGGTGCGATACGAGTTTAACGCAATTGCCCGACTGGACGCAAGCAATTGCTACGTTGGAATTGAAAGCGCGCCTTTTAAACAAAATGAATCAAATCGAACTCGCTTACAAAACGTATTGTTTGTTAGATTCGGTCTTGCAGAGCACTTATCAATTCTATAAAGACGATGGATCCATTTATGATTTGGCAGAAAAAGCAATGCCCATTTATGAAAAAGCATTGAAAATCAGTCTTTTACGATTTCAACAAACCAATAATCAACAAACAATGAAAAAACTGTTTATCACACTACTCAACCTTTTTCTGTTGAGTCCACTCATTTTTGCCCAAACCCAAACTTTCCCGAAAAATGGCGTTCAAGATGAAAGACTTGATTTGTACGCTTTCACCAATGCCACTATTATTACGGATGCAAACACCTCGATTGAAGGAGCAACACTCATTATTAAAGGTTCGGTCATTGAAGCTATCGGAAAAGGAATTGCCATCCCACAGGGTG
>JBEEMZ010000386.1:0-3788 GCA_041192405.1 Bacteroidota bacterium
AAAATTCCAAAGGAAGGTTTCTGCACTATTGCTATTCTCACCCTTGAATTCCACTGCACCACCTTTGTAACCCACTTGTGGATAACTTGCCGAAACAGAAGGCGTTGAAAATACACCAGTTGTCCACAAACCGCGTCCATAAGTTGCACCAACAACCATTTTATCCGATTGGCGCAACCGCAACATGTCTGTCCGAACCAATGGCGTACCACGTCCTGACACAGGTGGCAACCAACTTGTATTGTCCCCATTTAAACTTTCAGTCGTCCACACGCCAAAATCCGTTGCAATCATGGCTTGATTTGAGTTATTCGGGCTGAAAAGACACCAACGAATGGGCATATCAGGCAAATTATTCGGAATATTGATGCCTTCGACACCTATCCAGCTACTACCACCGTCGCGTGATTCCCAAACACTATTGCGAGCACCATAACTTGAAACCGTCAATAATAAGTGGTTTGCATTCCCTCTCTCTACGTCAATCGCGGAGACATTTCCTCCAAAACTACTACCAACGGGTGTCGCTGTTAAGGAAGTACCTGTATTGGCGTTATCAATTCTATATAATTGTCCTGCTGTGGTGCCTACATAAATCCGATTGGGCGTATTCGGGTCTGAACCAATGTGCGAAATATTGGAAGAACTACCATTTGAAAAGGTAACATTCGACACATCCACAGCAACAGCAGTGCCTGAACCTGTGTTTCCTATGGTCCAACGCCATAAATCACTTGCATTCGCTTGTGCATAGAAAATATTGGTTGCATTATCCAAATCCGAAGGCGTTAAAAATTTGCCTCTTGAATTGGTGCCGCCAGACCAGCTCGCACCGCCATCTCTTGACAACGAAAAAGCACCATTATACAAGGAAACAATTTGAATATTTGGAGTCGTTTGGTTGATAAAACAATAAAAACCATCTCCGCCCAAAACACTAACGCTCGGCGCAATGCCACCTGTGTTGATTTTATGAGAACCATTATCTTGCGCACCTGCCAGATAATAATTGGTACCCGCCGTCGGGTGAATGGCGCAAGAATAAAATAAAGCTGTAATATAATTGTCATTTTTGCTGGCGAATGCAAGATTGGTTTCTGCATTGGTCACACGGAAAATGCCACCGTCACAACCTACATAAGCAACAGAACCATTGCCTGGTTCAAAAGTAACGCCATGTTGGTCGGCATGAACTGAAGGATAATTGGCTCCTGTCCAAGAACTTACTTGGCTCCAAGTGGTACCATCTACCGTTCTAAACAAATCTACCCCCCCCACATAAGCCACATTTGGATTCGTTGGCGATACTGCCAAAGATAAATCGTACCACGCTTGTCCCCGTGTGAAATCGGCATTACTCGCCGCGCCGCCGCCGTCGCGCCAAGATAAACGCTGAGAGGCAGTCCACGTTGTGCCACCATTCGCCGTTTTGTACACTGCCGAACCGATACCACCTTGATTTCCAACCAAATAGATTACATTAGCATCCGAAGGCGCAACCGCCATTTCCATACGGCTAAATCCTGTTGGAAAACCATTGCTAATCGTAGAAAGTCCTGTCCAACTACCTACATCGCCATTGGCAGTGGATTTATAAACATTACTGCTCGTTGCTGTATAAATGACATTACCCACTTGTTGTACGCGCCAATTGGTATTCGCTGCAAAACCTGCAACGCCAGAGCCTAATACTTTGACCCAAGTTGCGCCACCGTCAGAACTCCGATTCAAACCGTTATCAATCGTACTGACGAAAACATCGCCATTTAAAGGATTAATGGAAAGTGCGGAACAACGATTGAAACCGCCTGTGGTTGTGGAAGCCAATAAAGCCCAAGTTTTGCCTCCATCCGAAGATTTCATTACGCCTTTGCCTGGTGCGTCGTTTGCTGCAACATCTCCTGTACCCAAATACATGATTTTCGGATTATTAACATCTTGCGCAATGGAACTAATTGACAAAGCAGCTGACCAATCGTCCACCAATTGCCAAACAGGTTTTATTGCAGTAACGTCTGCTGTTTTCCAGAGACCGCCTGTCGCCGATGCGACAAAAACGGTTTTGCGGGTTGCATCATTCAAATCCACTAAAATGGCACGAGAACGCCCCCCTAAATTATTCGGTCCGCGATTTGTCCAGCGCGCTCTTGATAACGCACCTCTTGCAAAAGTACCATTTTGTTCCAACGTTTGTTGACGGCGCAAGGTGTGCTCCAACGCAGCGATTTTGCGCTCGTAAGGCACATAGCCCAATGCAGGATCCATTGTGCGCTCTTTCTCCATTTCTATTGCATCATTGATGCGCTCAACTTTAAGCCGCTTTTTAAAGAAATAGGTATTGGTAGATGCTTTCCCCTCGTTTGAAGCAGTCGCCGTAATCGTTGCAGGTTCAGTTGTTTTGGTAACTCGTTCGACTGTTTGAGTTAGCGCGTTCGTTTCAGAAGCAACTGAATTCGGTACTGAAGCGGGTGAAGCTACTTGCGCAGTAGCCATAGGTGTTAAAGATTGCCCTTTTTGACTTTGCTGTACGGCAAAACCGATAGCAGTAGCCATAAGAGCAAACATAATAATATTTGAGATGCGTCCGTAAATACTTTTTTTCATGCTACGTGTGGTTTATAATTTTCGATAAGAGTTCGGTTAAACATCATTCAATTGGATATAATTTAGATTAAGATGACAAAATTAAAAAAAATCTTTATTTCTATATGATTGAAATGCAGATAAAGTAAAAATTGTTTAAAAAAGGTCTTTGTTTAGACCCATTTTAAGACAAAAAGGGTTGTTTTTTTGCAAAAGGAAGGGCTTTTTTTTAGAATTTTCTAAAAAAACGAATAAAAATGGTTTTTAATAAAAATGGAATGGAAAAGAGAGGATATTAAAGTGGAAGTAGATAACCTAAAATGAGCTTGAAAAGCTGTTTGTTAATCCCAATATTGCCCCATGAATGACCAAGCGGTTTCATGTTTTAAAATTTCACTGCCCATATCTGCGTAAATATCGCCCACACCTTTCTGTGCGCGCAAGGCTTCTAATTCTTCTTGCGCTTCTCGGTGGATGCGTTTCGTTCGAAAATGCCCTTTCACGGCTTGATTCAGTAATTTGACAAATAAATCATGTCGTATATTTTCTGATTTTTTTAAATACGCATTGCGATAATATTCTAAGGAGGCAATATGCTCAAAGATTTCTTGCTGCATATCCCGTGTTTTAGATTTTTGAGATTGCGCAATCAATGTATGTAATAATTGAATAATTTGAATAGAAATATTCATCCCCATCCTATCTTTTGACAGGATAAGTACCGATTTATTGAATAGTTTACTATCATACGGTCGCACAAAAAAGTCATCATCTGCTTTACCTAATTTGATGCGTTTTGTGACAATCAAAAACTGCATAAACGCTTCATAAATCCGAAATTCTTCCATTAAAACTTGGACTTGCTTTTGTTGATTGTCCATGTGGTCAATCAACGCTTTGAACAATTCCCATGCGTCTTGGTATTGTTCGGTGAAAAGATACAATTTCATCATGGTAACACCACGATTAAACCAATTGTGCGTGCCAATCGGCTCGCTGTCTAAGGACATGCGAATATACTTGAGACTCTCGGTATATTGACCTAATTGAAGTTGTGCTTTGGCTTTATGATGCAAAAAGTGTGTATTAAATGTTTTAGGCATAAACCCTTTTTGGTCAAAAAAAGCAATGGCACTATCCACTTCGTCAATCACTTGCTGATACTCATATTTACAAAGGTGGTCAAATATTTTGATCAATCGCCC